>JAHRAW010000177.1 GCA_020027415.1 Gammaproteobacteria bacterium | reverse complement strand
CCTACGGCGTGCAGTTTGAACCCAACGAAGACTGGCACATGCGTTTCTCAGTCGCCGATTCTTCGTACGCCGAAACCCCGGCCGACCCGTACTACCGCATGCAAGTGGAATATCGCTTCTAACGGATTAACTACTTAACGGACGGCAACGCGAAACCACCAGCGGGGGCAACCGAAAAGGTCGCCCCCGCTTAATTTTTAGCCGTCATTCCCGCCCAGCCCCCCACTACCTTGTCATTCCCGCGAAAGTGGGAATCTCATTAGAGAAGCCCGAAAGAGGAGATTTCCGCTCAAAAGATCGCGGGAATGACGGGGATGGGGCTACGGGCATGACGAATGGGGATGGGGTTGCAGGAATGACGAAGGCCGGGGTTGTGCATTACCAAACCTCGGGCGGCCACCAAAATAGCCGCCCTTTTTTATGCTGCTGTGCGGCGGCTAAAACAAATGCGCTAACACTTGTTCGTAGGTTGCGACAAAATTGGCGTTCAGCCCTTTTTTTACATATTCAGGGAGTTCTTGGTAGTCGCCGTAATTGACTTGCGGCAACAGCAGGTTGCGGATTTTCATACGCCGCGCGGCGATCACTTTTTCTTTGATGCCGCCGACCGCCAACACTTGCCCGGTCAGCGAAATCTCACCGCTCATGGCGAGCGATTTCACAATCGGCTTGTTTTTTGCCAGCGAAATGAGCGCCGAGGTCATGGTGATGCCGGCGCTGGGACCGTCTTTCGGCGTGGCGCCGGCTGGAACATGCAGATGAATCATCGCTTTTTCAAAGAAGGCGTGCTTCACCGTCAATTTTTCGGCGTTGCCCACCACATAACTATAAGCAATTTCAGCCGATTCCTTCATCACCTCGCCGAGTTGCCCGGTGAGCGTGAGCCCGCGCTGAAAATGATGCGTGCACGACGCTTCCACATCCAAGGTGGCGCCGCCCAACGGCGTCCACGCCAACCCGGTGACTACGCCAACACCGCGTATCCGCTGCTGCGGGCTGAAGGTCGGCTTGCCGAGATATGCCTCCAAATTGTTTGCCGTGACATGCAGCGCTGGTTTGGCGGCGGCGGGTTTTTTTGTTGCCCGTTTTTTTGTCGCGCGTTTTTTTACGGCGCCGTTTTTCAGCAACTTCATCACCGCTTTGCGGGCGATCGCGCCCAACATTTTCTCTAATTTGCGCACCCCCGCTTCGCGCGCATATTGTTCGGCGATGAGGCGAATGGCGGCGGTGTCAATGCGCAACTGCCCGCGGCGTTGCAAGCCGGCGCGCGTCAGTTGACGCGGCAGCAAATGCTTGCGCGCAATCGCCACTTTTTCAGCCGCCAAATAACCGGATAATCGCACCGTTTCCATACGGTCAAGCAGCGCCGCGGGGATGCTGTCCAACTGGTTGGCGGTGCAGATGAACAGCACATTGGATAAATCCACGCGCACATCTAAATAATGATCCAGAAAATCCTTGTTTTGTTCCGGGTCCAGCACTTCCAACAACGCCGACGCCGGGTCGCCGCGAAATGAAGTGCCGATTTTGTCTATCTCATCCAACATAATTAGCGGGTTGGCGGTTTTGCACTCGCGCAGGGCGTGGATGAATTTTCCCGGCATGGCGCCGATGTAAGTGCGCCGATGCCCTTTTATCTCCGCTTCATCTTGCATGCCGCCGAGCGAAAAGCGAAAAAATTCGCGCCCCAAGGCGGTCGCCACGGAACGCCCCAATGAAGTTTTGCCGACCCCCGGCGGACCGACTAATAGCAATATGGAACCGGCGATTTTCCCTTTCATCACGCCCACCGCAATGAACTCAAGGATGCGCAGTTTCACTTCTTCCAAGCCCTCGTGGTCGGCGTCCAGAATGCGCCGCGCGGTTGGTAGCTCCAGCGAATCTTCGCTGAACACGCCCCACGGCACGCTGCACAGCCAATCCAAATAGTTGCGCGTGACGGTGTATTCCGGCGAGCCGCGCTCCAACACCGCCATTTTTTCCAATTCCTGTTTTATACGTTGGTCGGCTTGCGGCGGAATTTGGCAGCCCTTGAGTTTTTCGCGGAAGGCTTCAATTTCAGTTTGGCGGTCGTCCTTAGATATGCCGAGTTCGGCTTGGATAAATTTGAGTTGTTCGCGTAAAAACATTTCGCGTTGGCGTTGATTCAATTCGCTTTCCACATGCCGCCGAATTTCGGTTTGCGCTTTGGCGACTTCCACTTCCTTTTGCAGCAACACCAAGGTTTTCTCCATTCTCGGCAACAACTCCACGGTCTCCAAAATCTCTTGCATCTCGGCGGCGTCGGCGGTGGTCAAACTGGCGCCAAAATCAGCCAGCCGCGACGGTTCACCGGTGCCGAAATAGTTCAGAAACATTTTCAACTCTTCGCCATACATCGGGTTGAGCGGCAACAGTTCTTTGATGATATTGACGATGGCGGTGGTATAGGCTTTGGTCTCGGTGGTTTCTTTCGGGTTAATTTCCGGGAAATAACGCACCTGCGCGCGAAACGGGCGCGCTTCCGATACCCACCGCTCAATGCGAAAGCGTTGGATGCCGGCAAGCACCACATGCAGTTGCTCGCCGTGCCGTTCAATCTGGTGAATTTTGCATACCGTGCCCATGGCGCGAAAATCGGCGGCTTGCACTTTGTCCGGATGGACTCCGCCGGTGAACACTACGCCGACCAAGCGTTGCGCCTGCCGCAGGGTTTCGCCCCATTTTCGCGTGCGCAGAATCAGCGGCAACACTTGCCCCGGGAAAAACGGCTTTTGCTCAAGCGGCAGCAAGGCAAGCACATTCGGCAACACATCTTCCGGGCGCGCGATTTCCTTGAGCGCCTCAGCGGTTTGGGTTTGCGGCGAGGGTTCGGCGGAAGGTTGGCTGGGCTCGTCCATGGGGGGTTCGTAGCGAGGGTGGCGATGGAGGTTAATGAATATGGGGATGGAAATGGGGATTGCCAGCGGCGTTGCAGCGGCGCGCCAGTTTTCAGCGAAACCCCGCTATGATTTCATTTTGCTCACCTTAGTTGCGCGCGGCGGCGGCGCTTAGATTATTGGCGGATGGTTATGGGTGGATGATTGCGGGTTGGATACTTGACGAGTCGTCACGATTTCGCCGCCACGCCGTCTTCAATGGCGATGACCCGCGCCATTTTTTCCGCCAGTTGCATATCATGCGTCGCCACCACCAAACTGGTGCCGGAAGTATGGTTGAGTTCAATCATCAGGTCGTGGATGGCTGCGGCGGTTTTGGTGTCCAAGTTGCCGGTCGGTTCATCCGCGAGGATGCATTTCGGCTTCGCCACCATCGCCCTGGCAACCGCCGCGCGCTGCCGTTCGCCACCGGACAACTCCCCCGGCGTGTGCGAAATTCTGTGTCCAAGCCCAACGCGCTGCAAAATATCGTGGGCGATATCCAGCGCGTGCGCGCGCGCCACGCGGCGAATTAGCAACGGCATGGCAACATTTTCCAGCGCGGTGAACTCCATCAGCAGATGATGAAACTGATACACAAAACCAAGCGCGCGGTTTCTTAATTCCCCGGCCGCTTTATGACTCAGGCGATTAATGTCGCGCCCGTCCACCAGCACGGTGCCGTTAGAGGGCTTTGCCAAACCGCCAAGAATATGCAACAAGGTGGATTTTCCGGAGCCCGAGGCGCCGACCACCGCCACGCGATCGCCTGTTGCAATCGCCAAGTTGATTCGGCTCAGCGCGGCGACTTGCACGCCGCCTTGCGCGAACACTTTATCCACTTGTCGGCATTGCAACACCGCCGCCGCCGCAGATTCTGTCGTTGTTTCTAATGCGGGCATTGACAATTTCTCACGCGCTCATTTGCTCATCCACTCACTCGTAACGCAGCACTTCGGCTGGCTGCACTCTGGAGGCTTTCCAAGCCGGATAGAGGGTCGCCAAAAAACTCATACTCAACGCCACCACGATGATGCGCGACACATCCGACCAGCGCATGCGCGCCGGGAAATCGGTGATTAGATAGACATCCACCGGAAATAATTCGGTGTTGAAAAAATTTTCCAACGCCGGAATCAGCGTATCAACATTAAGCGCGGTGAGCACCCCGAACGCGCCGCCCAATAAAGTGCCCAGTACGCCGACCACCGCGCCTTGCACCATAAAAATTTTCATCACATGCGACGGGCTCAGCCCCAAGGTTCTGAGAATTGCGACATCCGGCTGTTTGTCGGTTACGATCATCACCATCGTAGAAACGATATTGAAGGCGGCGACCGCGATGATCAGCAACAGCACGATGAACACCACGCGCTTTTCAATTTCCAGCGCGCGGAAAAAATTGGCATGCTCCATCGTCCAGTCACGAATGCGGTAGGCGCCGCCCAATTGCGCGTTCAGTTGCCGCCGCACTGATGGCGCTCGTTCCACATCGGCGAGTTTCAAGCGCAAGCCGCTGACCGCGCCGAGCACGCCGAACAATTTCGCCGCATCGTCAATATGAATCAGCGCGATGCCGCTGTCGTATTCATGCATGTCAATGCGAAATAAGCCGACCACGGTGAACCGTTTCAGCCGCGGCAACACCCCCACCGGCGTTACTTTGCCTTTGGGAACAATTAAGGTTAGTTTGTCGCCGAGCGATACGCCCAAACCGCGCGCCAACGTGGCGCCGAGGATGATGCCAAAATCACCGGCTTGCAGGGCTTGCGGGTCGCCGGCTACGACATGCTTCAAAACTTCGGATACTTGGCTTTCTTGGCGTGGCGCGATGCCGCGAATCAACGCGCCGCTCGCCTGCGAACCTTTGGTGAGCATGCCCTGCCCCAAAATATACGGCGCCGTGGACTGCACTTGCGGATGCTTGGCGATGCGGCGGGCGGCGTTGCGCCAATCATCCAGCGAGCCATCGTAGTCGCTCACCGTTACATGCGAGACCACGAACAAAATGCGGTCGCGCAAATCCGCATGAAAGCCGTTCATAATGGACATGACCGTAATCAACGCCCACACTCCCAACACAATTCCCGCCATGGACACCATGGAAATAAAGGAAATAAAATGATTGCGCCGCTTGGCGCTGGTGTAGCGCAAGCCAATC
>JAHRAW010000195.1 GCA_020027415.1 Gammaproteobacteria bacterium | reverse complement strand
TTATCCGTTGCCAGTTGATGTTCTTTTCGTTGGCGTGCAAGGGTGTGGTTTTCTGGTTTGTCACCCGCTACCACATCCTTAAATGCATTGGGAGAATCGGTCATGGTGCGGCTCCGCCATCGCCATGTACGCGCCAAAAATCATCCATCGCTTGGCGCGCGCGCGTTCGCATTTTCTCCTTCCGCATCGGCATATGCCGACCGGAAACATAAACTTCGGTCCATGGAGAACCGGGTTCATGCGTAATGTGGCTCAATTGGGCGCCGCTTGCGCCTTTGTAATGTCGCCATACCGCCGCCACGGTGCTCCATATATTTTCATCCTCCCCATCAATGGTTGGATAATCCGGCTCATCGCTCTCAATATCGTCATAGTACTGGGCGTAGTCGGTAATCGGTTGACTGCCGAAGCGTTTGAACTCGTGATACAGCGACGGAATCACCGGACCAAATTTCCACGCCTCCACTTTCTCGGCAAATAGTTCTTCGTTGGCAATCGTGAGATACCACGCATAAGCGAAATACACCAATTTCAGCAACTTCATCGGCGTCATGTCTTGCACGCCGTCACGCTCCGCCAGCCATAGCAAATAGTTGGCAATATGAATCGGCAGGTATTTCGGGGATGTTTTCTCAGGCATGGGGCTTTCCTCCTCAGTGGGTTGTGACTCTACCAAATTAACCACTACGCGGCAAATCCGCCAACCTCTCTTCGCGGTGAGCGAACAGACCCGGGATGCCGCCAGTATGGAGTATCGCAATATGCCGAAAGCGGTCTGCGCCGCCGTTGCGAATCAAGTTCAGCACGCACGAAAAAGTCTTGCCCGAATAAACCGGGTCGCTCAGCAACCCTTCGCTGCGCGCCACCAGAAGCATATCTTGTTTGACTTGCGCCGAGGCCGCGCCATAGCCCGGCGCGAGCGCCGAATCATCCACCCAAACATCATCGGCAGCCACCGCGTTTTCGTGTTGCCAGCCGAGGAGGTCGGCTAAATTTTGACAATGCTGCAAAACTTGTCGGCGTTGTTGCGCGGCGTCACGGCGCACGCAGACTCCCAACACCGGAATGGTGATCCCTAACCATCGCAAGCCGCTCAGCAAGCCGGCGTGGGTGATGCCGCTGCCCGAAGCCACCGCCAGCAGCTCAATGGGCAGGCGCTGTTGTTCAATTTGTTGCGCCAATTCCAACGCCGCCGCCACATAGCCCAAGGCCCCAAGTGGCGTACCCATTCGCCGCAACGGAATGATATACGGCTTGCCCCCGCGCGCTGCGTGCGCCGCCGCCAAGTCCGCCAACGCTTGCTCCGCGCCGGCTTCGTCTTGGTCGGCTGGGTAGTGATGCAGCGCAGCCCCAAACAATCGGTTAAGCAACACATTGCCGCAGTGGTGATAAGGTTCGGAGTGGTTATTCACCCAAGGTTCAAGTTGCAGGTGACATTCCAAGCCGAATGCCGCCGCGGCGGCGGCTAATGTACGCAAGTGGTTGGATTGCACCGCGGCGGTGCTAAATACGCGGTCGCAGTTGCGGGCCAGCGCTTCGCCCAAGTGGAATTCCAGTTGCCGCGCTTTGTTGCCGCCCAAAGCCAGACCGGTGCAGTCATCCCGCTTGACATACATCGCGCATGCTTGCGCCGCCTCAGCGCCGGCGCCGGCGGCGGACAGCGACAGCGCAAGCGGCAACCTCGCCATCTTTTCCAGCGGAGTCGGGGCGTGCGTCAGGTGCGCGCGCGGAAAATCAGCGAGTGCGCGTTGTAAAGATTTCATCAAAGCCGGTAAGGTTTGTGACCTCAATTCAGTTGCTCTCTTAATTCAAAAATATCATTTCAAAAACCGAAGCGGATCCACCGGCGTGCCGTTTTTGCGAATCTCAAAGTGCAACATCGTGCGGTCGGCTTCGCTGTGACCCATTTGCGCGATTTGCTGGACGGCGCGGATGCGTTCGCCTTCCTTCACCATGATTTTGCGATTGTGCGCGTAGGCGCTCAAATAGGTTGCGGAATGTTTGACGATAATTAATTTGCCGTAGCCGCGCAGCCCCTCGCCGGCATACACAACTTCACCGGCGGCGGTGGCGCGCACCGGGCTGCCCGCCGTGCCGGCGATGTTGATGCCGTTACGCCCGTCGTTCGGTGAAAATTTGTTGAGTAATTTTCCTTTGGCGGGCCAGTTCCATTTAGATGGATCGGTGGTCGACAACGCCGTCGTCTGTCGGAGTGGTGTCTGCTGCTTCGGCGGCGCCGAGGTTTGCGGTTTCGCAACCGGGGCTGAGCCGGTCGCCACCGTCGCGTTCGCGGCGACTGGAACATTGGCGGCTACGGCGCTGAGGCTGGAACTGGGGCGAGGCAGGCGTAAAAGTTGCCCGGAACGAATCGGGTAGTGCGGCTTGCTGAGCCGGTTCAACGTTACAATTTTTTGATAATCCAAGCCGAACCGCCACGCAATGCTATACACCGAATCGCCCGGCTGCACCTTGGCGGTAGTGGGAATGAGTCGGTGCGGCGATTTATTGATTACCGGAACCGTGCTGGGGCCGGTGGCGCAACCCGCCAACTGCGCACTCAGTGCACTCAACGCACTCAGCGCGATGAGCATGGCGACGGTAGCGGCAGTCGGCTTGTTCATGTTAACGCCACCACAGATAGCCGCCCACCGCCACCGCCACCAGCCCCCAGCCGCTCGCTTCCAGCCACTTTTCCAGCACTTGTTGAATTTTTTCTCCGCCCCACCACAGCAGCCCGGCGACCATGAAAAACTGGGCGGCGCGCCCGGCGATTGAAGCCAACACAAACCACCCGATGGGCAACCCAAGCACTCCCGAAGCGAGGGTGAAAATTTTATACGGAATCGGCGTTACGCCCGCCAACAGCACCAGCCAAACGCCGTATTGCGCGAACCATTGTTGCATCACGTCAAATTGTTGCGCGGCATGATAAAAATCTAAAATCGGCTTGCCTACTTGTTCAAAAAAGAAATAGCCGATGAAGTAGCCAAACACTCCGCCCAACACCGAAGCGCCGGTCGCCAAGCATGCCAGCCGCCACGCGCGCCGCCGATTCGCCAACACCATCGGCGCGAGCATCACCGCAGTCGGCAGCGGAAAAATCCACGCTTCCACAAAACTGACGGCGACCAAATAACCGGCGGCGTGACGATGCCGCGACCACCTCAGCATTTTGCGATAGAGCGGGGTAAAGATTTGCATGCCGCGGGTCACCCAGTTTGCCCGCGCAGCATCGGCACAAAACACACCGCTTCGCGCAACTGCTCAGCAAAGCCGTTTGCCGTGCGCGTGATAATGCGCAGGTTTTGCACGGCGCGGTCGCCGACCGGAATTACCAACCGACCGCCCACCCGCAATTGCGCAAGCAAGGCGGTTGGCACTTGTTGCGGCGCGGCGGCCGCCAGAATGCCGTCAAACGGCTGATTGCTCGCCCAGCCGTCAAAGCCATCGGCATTTAGATAACTGATATTGTGATAGCCCAACTGCGGCAACAACGCTTTGGCTTGGCATTGCAAAGAACCAATGCGTTCAACGGTGAACACCCAGTTAACCAGTTGCGCGAGAACCGCGGTTTGGTAGCCGCAGCCGGTGCCAACTTCAAGCATCTTCTTCACTTCAATTTCGCTGTCTAACACCATTTCGGTCATCAACGCCACAATAAACGGCTGCGAGATCGTCTGCTGTTTGCCGATGGGCAGCGCGGTATCTTCGTACGCCTTGTGCGCCAACGCCTCATCCAGAAACAAATGGCGCGGAGTTTTTGCTAACGCATCCAGCGCTTCTTGCTTGCGGATGCCGCTCGCCCGCAGGCGTTCCACCATGCTGTGGCGCGTGCGCAATGAAGTCATGCCGATTCCGTTGCGTTGCGCGGCGTTGCGCGGCGTCATGGTCATGCTTGCTTGTCGTCGGGGGGTGCGTTGCGGCGCGTTGGCGCGGGCATGGGCATGGCAAGGTGGATATTGGTCAGCCAATTTGCAATATCCGACAGCGAGTCGTGGCGCGTCATATCAATCTGCATCGGGGTAACGGAGACCGCCCCAGATTGCACTGCGTGAAAATCGGTGCCCGCGCCGGCATCCGCGCCCGCGCCGATGGTGCCGATACGGTACGCGCGTTGCCCGGCTGCTGCGCGGCGCGCGGCTTGGGCTTGGCGGAGAATGGGCTGCGCCTGATGTCGCGCGCCCAACCGCGTGGCGCGAATGCCGCGCAACTGCGCAAAGGGTCGGTTCGGCACATTGATATTTAATATGGTATCGGGCGGCAACGGGCGGACGCGTAAATTTTCCAGCACCCGAAGCACCACTTCGGCGGCGGTCTGAAAGTTTTCGATACCTTCATGGGCGAGATCTTCATTAGCAAGCCGGTCATTAGCAAGTGACACCGCCAACGCCGGCAAGCCTAAAAAACGCCCTTCAATGGCCGCCGCCACGGTACCTGAATACAGCACATCATCGCCCAGGTTGGCGCCGTGATTAATGCCCGCAATCGCCATGTCCGGCTGGAAATCCAACATCCCGTTAATAGCAAGATGCACGCAGTCGGTCGGCGTGCCGGCGACCGAATAAAAGCCGTTCGGTTCGCGCCGCACCAACAATTGTTTGCGCAAGGATAACGAGTTGCTGGCGCCGCTGCAATTCCGTTGCGGCGCAACCACTGTCACCGTAACTTCGTCCAACGCGTCCAACGCCCGCGCTAATACCACCAACCCCGGCGCTTGATAGCCATCGTCGTTGCTCAGCAGAATTTTCATCGCAGCAATAAACTCGACTTCATGCGGATACGCCGGCGCTCGTCCCGGTGCAGTTGTCGGCGACGCGCCCGCCGCCGGATGATTGGTAAAAATATTCCCAAGCGAGCCAGTCGGTGGTTATACTATCGGTTCGTTGACCCCTTCCCGTAGCGTTGCAAAAACCCCGCCGGCCAAGCCCGACGGCCGGCGCTCTGCGGGGCTTCGCCGACGCCATTTTTCAGTTATGCGGTTGACACGCGCGCTCATCCAATCACCCTCATCGCATCATTATTAAGCCGCAGTGAAGCAGTCCGGCAAGCCGAATTTTATATTGATACTCAGCATCTTAGTGTTGGCGAGTTCGGTCAGCATTATGTCCACCGACATCTACGCGCCCAGTTTACCGCATTTGTCGGCGGTGTTTGGCGCCGCCCCAAGCATGGTCA
>JAHRAW010000173.1 GCA_020027415.1 Gammaproteobacteria bacterium | reverse complement strand
GGAGGCTGGCGGTTTGCCCGGCAAAGGGTTTTTTGAGAAAGTCGCCGCTGGGGAAAAAAGGGGAGATAAGAAAAAGGAAGAACTGAAAAAGATGGGACGCAAGAAATTCTTTGCGGAAGAATGCAAGTTGGTGTATGGCGTTTATTGCAGAAACGAGAAATTAACATGACAAAAATAGCCCAACTTCGCCCGCACAAAATCTCCGAAGCCGAATGGCAACTGCGCCGCGATTTGGCGGCGTGTTATCGCCTATTTGTGCGCTTCGGCTGGACCGATTTAATCTTCACGCATTTAACCGCGCGCGTGCCGGGGCATGCCGACCAATACTTAATCAACCCGTATGGCTTGTTGTTTCAGGAAATCACCGCCTCCAACCTGCTGAAAGTGGATTTTGACGGCAATGTGTTGGCGGGCGACCATCCCTATAACGAAGCCGGGCATGCGATTCACACGGCGGTGTTGCGCGCCCGCCCGGAAATCAATGCTGTGTTGCATAGCCACACCCGCGCCGGCATGGCGGTCTCCTGCATGCAAGGCGGGCTGCAGCCGTTTAGCCAGCAAGCCAATGAAATCATGCAGTTCGTGTGTTATCACCAATACGATTTTTCCCCCGGCAACGAAGCGGAATGTCGTCGCTTGGGGCAGGATTTGGGCGACCAATGGCTGATGATTATGCACAACCACGGCTTGCTGTCGGTCGGTCGCAGCGTGGCGGAAGCGTTTTACTTTTTGTATATGTTGGAAAACGCGTGCAAGGTGCAGGTGGATGTGATGGCGTGCGGCGGCGACCTCATCACCCCGTCGGCGGCCAGCATCAAGCGGTTGGCGGATCATGCGCGCCCACCGAGCGAGCAGCCGGCTGATTATATGGATATGGCATGGGCGGCGTTGCTACGCACTTTGGAGCAACCGCCAACTTCCTATCAAAAATAAAAAACCAACCGCAAATAAAAAACCAACATAAAACGCAAACTGGCGGCGGTTGGTTTGCGGTCGTTGCGGTGAGCATTGCGGCGAATTACCGCCAGCCGAACAACCACAACAACACCAAATAACGCAGTAATTTTCCAAGCGCAATCATCAGCGCACTGGGTAACAACGGCAGCCGCAGATAGCCGGCGGCGACACACAACGGGTCGCCAAGCACCGGCATCCACGAAAACAGCAAACAAGGCAGCCCCCAACGGCGCACGCGCGCCAGCGCAGAATCCCCAAGTTGGAAACGCGCGCGCCAGGCTTGCCCGTATTTCACCCGCGCCGCGCCCTTGCTTAACAACAGTCCAACCGCGTAGGTGAGCACGCCGCCGCAAGTATTGCCGCCGGCCGCCACCGCTAACAATAGCCACGATGAATAGCGCCCCGAGGCAACCATCGCATACAGCAACACCTCAACGCCGCCGGGCAGAATGGTGGAGGCGAGCAGCGAGCCAACAAACAGCGACAGGAGCCCGGTTGTCATCTTATTGCGGTCTAAATTTGAGATTGCGGTTCAGTTTGTAGCGGCGATTTTGGCGCGCCAAGCAGTTCGGCAACCCAAATTTAGATTGCATTGCGGCGGTTTTGTGGGTAGGATTTATTCGGCAACCTGATTCATTGCGCCGCGGGGCGGATGTGGAATGCGCATTTCACAAATTTCACGCACTGCTGGCGGCGCTTGCCACGCCTCAGGTTGCTGTTGTACTTTCTGACAACGCCGCCGAACCGACTGAAGCCATAAACCCATGTTAGCAAACTACTTCCCCATTCTGCTTTTCATTGTGGTGGGCTTGGGGGTGGGCGCGGTTGCCGTTAGTGTCGGCAAGGTGCTGGCGCCGCATAAGCCGTATGATGACAAACTGGCGCCTTATGAGTGCGGCTTTGAAGCGTTTGAAGATTCGCGGATGAAGTTTGATGTGCGCTACTATCTGGTGGCTATTCTGTTCATTATTTTTGACCTTGAGATTGCTTTTCTATTCCCCTGGGCAATCGTGTTGGACGAAATTGGCGCGTTCGGTTTCTGGGCGATGATGGGCTTCCTCGCCGTGCTGGTGGTGGGCTTTATCTACGAATGGAAAAAAGGCGCGCTTGAATGGGAATGAAATCATCGCGGTGAATTCAAATGGCTCTTGAAGGCACGCTACAACACGGTTTCGCCACCGCGAAACTGGACCAACTCATCAACTGGGCGCGCACCGGCTCCATGTGGCCCATGTCCTTTGGGCTGGCTTGTTGCGCGGTGGAGATGATGCAAGCCGGCGCCGCGCGCTACGACTTAGACCGCTTCGGCATCCTATTCCGCCCCAGCCCGCGCCAATCGGATGTCATGATTGTCGCCGGCACCCTGACCAACAAAATGGCGCCGGCGTTGCGGCGCGTATACGACCAGATGCCGGAGCCGCGGTGGGTCATCTCCATGGGCTCGTGCGCCAACGGCGGCGGCTACTATCACTATTCCTATTCGGTGGTGCGCGGTTGCGACCGCATCGTGCCGGTGGATGTCTATGTTCCCGGCTGCCCGCCCACCGCCGAAGCCCTGATTTACGGCATTTTGCAACTGCAGAAGAAAATTAAAAAGACCAATACCATCGCGCGCCCAGCCATTGCGTAACCTGTTCTAATTTCCGCTACAAATGATTGGATGACTCGATGAATCGCTTTGCGACTGAGTACAAACATGTGCTGTCCATGTCCATGTGGGCGTTAAAAGCCGCGCGGTCCGAAAAACACCGGGGCGGCTCGGTGCAACTGGGCAAGCAATGAACGCCCGCAACCGACCATGAAAAACCTACCCGACCTGCTCGGCGATGCGTTGCTGTCGCGTTCAGTTAGTTTGGACGAAGTCACTTGCGAGATTGAAGCGACTCGCATTGTGGAGGTTTGTACTAAACTGCGCGATGACACCGCCACGCGATTTGAATCGTTGATGGATTTGTGCGCGGTGGATTATTCCGCGTGGGGCGAAACTGGGCATGACGCCGACTCCGTAGCCGACTCCAAAGCCGAAACACCACACACCGCCGCTCAGCCAGGTCGGCAAGAGCATCGTTTTGCGGTGGTTTATCACTTGCTGTCGTTGCACCACAACATGCGGTTACGCCTGCGGGTTGCGTTGCCCGAAGCGGAGCCGGCGGTGGATTCGGTGGTGGAAGTATGGCCCGCCGCCAACTGGTATGAGCGTGAAGCGTTTGATTTATTCGGCATCGTGTTTCGCGGACATCCCGACCTGCGCCGCTTGCTCACCGACTACGGCTTTATCGGGCATCCGTTCCGCAAGGATTTTCCGCTTTCCGGCGAAGTGGAAATGAAATATGACGAGGAACACGGACGGGTGATTTATCAACCGGTAACGATTGAACCGCGCACTTTGGTGCCGCGGACGATTGGCAAAGTAGCGAGTGGGGGCGGATGAATGAGCGAGCTGCCAGAACTTCCGAAACCAGTAGTTGGTAACGTGGGTATGTATTATGCCTGCTATCGGCTTTCGCAAGAGGGC
>JAHRAW010000134.1 GCA_020027415.1 Gammaproteobacteria bacterium | reverse complement strand
CATTTCGTCTTTGGCTTTGGAGTATTCCACCCAGCGATTTCTGGATTCAATATCCATCGGGCTTAACTTCCACTGTTTAGTCGGCTCCAGTCGCCGCGCTTGAAAGCGTTTTTCTTGTTCGTCGTCGCTGACTGAGAACCAATACTTCAGCAACAAAATGCCGCTGCGCACTAACATGCGCTCAAATTCCGGACAAGAGCGCATGAACTCCTGATACTCCGCGTCGCTGCAAAATCCCATCACGCGTTCCACTCCGGCGCGGTTATACCAACTGCGGTCAAACAGCACCATTTCCCCGGCCGCCGGCAAGTGTTCGGCGTAGCGTTGAAAATACCACTGGGTTTTTTCCCTTTCAGTGGGCGCCGGCAACGCCGATACCCGACATACCCGCGGATTCAAGTTCTGGGTGATGCGTTTAATCACGCCGCCTTTGCCGGCGGCGTCTCTGCCTTCAAACAGCACCACCACTTTCAGCCCTTGCTGTTTGATCCACTCCTGTAACTTGACCAGTTCAATTTGCAGCCGCGCCAGTTCGGTTTCATAGTAGGCGTTTTTGATCTTGCCGGCTTTGTTGGTGGTGCTACGCTTGGCACTGGCGCCTGCCGTAACCGTAGAGGTAGATTTTGCTGTGCGCTGTTTGCTCATTGGATTCTCCGCGCCGAATGGAATTGCCGGGCGCGCCAGTATAACGCAAAATGGCGGCAAAACGATGCTTGGCGGCGCGCGCTAACTAACCGCTTGCAAGCGATGCGAAACGGCTTAGGCTGCGGTGTTAGCGTCGGCGTTGGTGTTTTGTTCGGTGAGAAAAGCGCCCGACTGCCGCCCCCATAATTCCGCGTATAAGCCGCCCTTGCGCAACAATTGGTCGTGGTCGCCTTGTTCCACAATTTTGCCTTGCTCCATAATCACCAAGCGATCCATGGCCGCAATGGTGGACAGGCGATGGGCGATGGCGAGCACCGTTTTTCCTTTCATCAGGCGATACAAACTTTCTTGGATGGCGGCTTCCACTTCGGAGTCAAGCGCGCTGGTGGCTTCGTCCAGGATCAAAATCGGCGCATTTTTAAGCAATACCCGCGCGATCGCAATTCGTTGTCGCTGACCGCCGGAAAGTTTCACGCCGCGCTCGCCGACATGCGCGTGGTAGTCCTTGCGCCCGCGCGAATCTTCAAGTTGCATGATGAATTCATGCGCCCGCGCTTGTTCGGCGGCGGCGACCACTTGTTGCTTGGTGGCGGTCGCGCTGCCGTAACTTATATTCTCAAAGATTGAGCGATGCAACAGCGAAGTATCTTGGGTGACCATGCCGATGTGCGCGCGCAGACTGTCTTGGGTGACCGCGGCGATATCCTGCCCATCCACCAAAATCCTGCCTTGTTCTAAATTATGGAACCTGAGCAATAAACTGACTAAGGTGGATTTACCGGCGCCGGAGCGTCCCACCACGCCGATTTTTTCGCCGCCCGCCACGCGTAACGACATGCCGTCAATCACGCCGCCGGCGCGACCGCCACCGCCACCGACTGCGCCGTAGTTAAAACGAATGGCTTGGTACTGAATCTCGCCGTCGCGCACCGCTAATTTTTTGGCGTTGCGGTCATCGGTAATGGCCGTGTCGCGCGAAATGGTGTTGACGCCGTCTTGCACGATGCCGATGTTTTCAAACAAGCCGGCGATTTCCCACATAATCCATTGCGACATGCCTTGCAAGCGCAGCACCAAGCCGACCGCAAAGGCGATTGCGCCGGCGGTGACCGCGCCCGCTTGCCACAGCCACACCGCCACCGCGGCGACCGCAAACAGCAGCATGCAGTTCAGGCAAGTAAGCGTGGCGGTCAACAAAGTCGCCAGCCGCATTTGCCGATACACCGTATCCAAAAAAACCTCCATGCCGGCGCGCGCATAGCGGTCTTCGTGTTCGGCATGGGAAAACATTTTCACGGTGGTGATATGGGTATAACTATCCACCACGCGCCCGGTCACCGCCGAGCGCGCTTCCGCTTGTTGCTCGGATACGCGCCGCAGCCGCGGCACAAAATAACGCACCGCCAACAGGTAGCCGAGCAGCCATAACGCCATCGGCGCGGTCAGCCGCAAATCGCTCGCCGCAAACAACCCCACCGCGCCGATGAAATACACCGACGCATACAGCAACATCTCGGTCACTTTGATGACCGTTTCGCGCACCCCCAACGAAGTTTGCATCATCTTGGCGGCGATGCGTCCGGCAAAATCATCTTGGAAAAAATCAACGCTCTGGCGCAACAGATAGCGATGCGCTTGCCAGCGGGTTCGCATGGGGAAATTGCCTAACATGCCTTGATGCACGATGCTCTCATAACAAAACTTGAGCAGCGGCAACGCCACTAACACCAGCGCGCTAACGCCGAGCAGTGGGTAGCGATAGACGCGCCAAAAGTCGGCGCGCGCGGCGCCGGACAACCAGTCAATCAAGTTGCCGACGAAGGAAAACAACCACACTTCAAGCAACGCAATGAGCGTGGACAACACCGCGCTGACGGCGATTAGACGCCAGAACGGTTTGGCGTAGTGGAACACGAAGCCGCTCAAGGTGGCCGGCGGCTTGGATGGTTGCGGCGCCGGGAACGGCTCGCACAAGCCTTCTAAATACTGGAAAAATGACTTGATGAACAAAATGGCAAGACCGGCTAACAATGAAGATGCGAAGAGCGGATTGGGCGGTGCGCGCATTCAGCGCGCCGGTCGGTTGGCGTGCAAGCGCCGCTGGGCGCGTCGATAGGCATGGCGGAATTTACCCGAAGCCGCGGCGCGAGGGAAACCCTGTTCGGCCCGCTAAGGCGCAACGGCTTGTCCGCCATGGAGTTACCGCCGCGGCAACAACGCCTTTAACATTACCCCATAAATCGGTAAAAAAACGACCATAGACACGATGATTTTGAAGCCCAGATCCATATTTGCCAACGCCACCCAGTTGTCCGCCATGAAATCGTCCGCCGAGCGATAAAATGCGATGGAGAAAAACAAATAAGTGTCCACCACATTAGCGCACAAAGTGGACCCCAACGGCGCGTGCCACCAACGGTCGCCATGCATGCGCCGCGCGCGGATTTTCTGGAACACCGTAATATCCAACAATTGCCCGCACAAATAGGCGGTGCCGCTGGCCAGCCCAATCCGCCCGCCGGCGAGATAAACGCTAATGGCAAGCGCCGGCGCATAGGCGAGGGCGACGATGATGCGCGCATGGCGCTGGTTGGCAAGCCGCACGGTCAGGTCGGTGGCGAGGATGACCAGCGGGAACACAAACATCCCCCAAGTGAAATCGTAGCCGGCGAAAGTGGCGGTGAACTGCACCGCATAGTTTGCCAGCGCAATCACGCCGATATGAAACAGCACCAGTAGGCACACTAATTTTTTGTTGATTTGCGCCCACATAAGAGGATGATGAGGATGATGAGAAAAAGGAGGTGGAATTGGTAGAAATGTCTCAGGAATTGAGAAAAGCCGTTGCCGAAGCACAAAGTGGATTTCGTCAAGATGAATCCAGGCATACAGGTAAAATCTTTAATGATCTGAGGAGTGTCGTCGAGAGTGTGGCTA
>JAHRAW010000129.1 GCA_020027415.1 Gammaproteobacteria bacterium | reverse complement strand
GACAACCCCATGACGGATGCCAACAAACCTGAGTTTCGGTTGGTTAGGTTGGTTCGGGTGGAGCATACTTTCATAATGGAAGTTTGGTTGAGTGAAGGTTTTTTAGGACTGCGATTTCATCGCAATTGCGAAACTTGGGGCAGTTGATGCAAACGCCCCATACTTTCTCCGGCAACTCTTTCATGGACACGGTTTTGAAACCTAATTGATGAAAGAAACCGACGCGATAAGTTAACGCCATCAAACGGCTCAAGCCCAGCGCGCGCGCCTCTCGCTCAAGGCGGCGCACCAGTTGACGCCCCAACCCGCGGTTGCTGTATGGCGGCGCCACCGCCAGACTTCTGACCTCGCCTAACTGAGCGGTGAAAACCTGCAGCGCGCCGCAGGCGATGATGCTCCCGTGCGTTTCCACCACCAGAAATTCGCGCACCCGCTGATACAAATCGCTGCGCGAACGCGGCAACAGCAATTGACGGTTGCTGAACTGCTTCAACAGCGCGTGAATGCCCGCGACATCGGTTAGTCGGGCTGGGCGAATTGAAACGCCTAATTCGGAGAGTTGCTCGGCGACCGGCGCGCCGTCTAAAACTTGCCCTGAAACTTGCGCGCTGCGCGCTTGAATGCTCATGCCGATTGTAACCCGGATTGTAACATTTGCGCGGCGTGGGCGAGCGATTGCGGCGTCACATCGGCGCCGGCGGTCATGCGGGCAATCTCGGTGATGCGCTGCTGGTGGTCCAGCGATTGCACTTGCACATTGGCTTGCGCGCCGGTTTGTTTGGTGACCGACCAGTGATGCCGCCCGTTAGCAGCGACTTGCGACAGGTGGGTGATGCAAATCACCTGTCGGTGGTTGCCAATCTGGCGCAACTTTTGCCCAATAATTTCGGCGACTTTGCCGCCGATGCCCACATCCACTTCATCTAAAATCAGCGTGGAGTCCGGCGCCTCGGCTGCCAAGATCACATTAATCGCCAACGAAATGCGCGACAATTCGCCGCCCGATGCCACCTTGCCCAACGCTTGCAGATCCTGCCCGGGGTTGGCGCAGACCATGAAGTCCACGCTTTCATGTCCATACCGAGAAAGGTTCGGTTGCGCAATCGGCTGCAGGCGGATTTCAAAATGCCCGCCGGCCATGCCCAATTCCTGCATCAGTTCGGTCACCGCCGCGGACAACCGCGTGGCGGCGTGGCGGCGATTTTTGCTGATGGCGTGCGCCAGTTTTTCATAGTCGGCGTGATGCGCGCGCCATTGCTCCTCCAACCGCGTTAACTCCGCCTGCGGGTCTTGCAAACCGCTCAATTCCGCGCGCATCTGCGCCAACTTCTCCACCAGCAAACCGGGCAACGTGCGATGCTTGCGCGACAATTCGTGATACTGCGAAAAGCGGGCTTCCATTGCCGCCATCTCCTCGGCGCTGAACGCGCGCTCGGCATAGAAGGTTTGCAGTTGCGCCGCCGCTTCGCTGACATGGACATTGGCTTCTTCCAACATGGCGATGATCTTTGCCAGCCGCGCATCGTATTCCACCAAGCGCTGAATTTGTCGGCAACAATCCACTAAGGAAACGCTGACCGAGTGGGGTTCGTTGCCGCTGCCGTTGCCGCTGTCGCTACCGCTATCACTTTGGCTTGCGCCGCCGACGCCGCCGACTAAGCGCGCCGCCACCGCATGCCCGGCGGTGCGCAAATCGTGCGTGTGATTCATGCGTTTTTGCTGCTCTTCCAGTTGCGGCCACTCGTCCGCTTGGGGTTCAAGTGCCGCCAGTTCTTCAATCTGCAGTTGCAGCAGTTCGGCTCTTTCCTGCGCCATGCTGCTGCGCGCCTGCAACTGCTCTATTTGACTGCGCACCGCGGCGCAGGCTTCATACTGCTGTTCCAGTTGCGCCACCCGTTTGGTGTTGTCGGCGGCCTGGTCAAGCAACGCCAGTTGTCCCTTTTTGCGCAGCAAATAGTGGTGTTCGTTCTGGCTATGAATATCCACCAACTCCCGCCCAATCTCGCGCAGTTGCGAAGCGTTGACCGCGCGCCCATTAATATACGCGCGGCTTGGCTTGTCGCGGCGCACTACGCGCCGCAGGATGCACTCGTCGTGGTTGTCTAAATGATGCTCGCGCAACCAGCGCATCGCCGGATGCGAATCGCCGAGTTGGAAGCCGCCGTGCACTTCCGCTTGCTCCCGCTGCTTGCGGATTAAGGCGTTCTCACAGCGACCGCCGAGCAGGATGCACACCGCATCCACGATTAATGATTTCCCGGAACCGGTCTCCCCGGTAACCGCGGTAAATGAACCGCCGAATTCCAGCGCGATGTGCTCGGCGATGGCGAGTTGGTGGATTTCTAACCAGTCAATCATTCATTCCAACCGAGTTTGGAACGCAGCGTCTCAAAATGATTATGCTGATTGATGCGAATCATGGACCAGGTTTCGGCTGCTTTGCGCACGCGCACCACTTCGTCGCCGTGCAGTTTACAAGCGATGACCCCGTCCAGCGACAGGTTGGCGGGCGTCTCGGCGAAAACCATGGAGGCAATTTCAATGTGCGCGTTGTGGTCAAGCACAATCGGGCGATTACTCAGCGTATGCGGGCAAATCGGCGAGACGATGAACACCGGCAAGGTCGGATAAATAATCGGTCCGCCCGCCGATAACGAGTATGCGGTGGAGCCGGTCGGCGTGGCGATAATCACGCCATCGCTGCGGATATGGCTGAGAAACTGCCCGTTGACCCGAATCTCAAATTCAATCAGCCGCCCGCTGTTGCCTTTGGAAATGGCCGCGTCGTTGACCGAGTCGCCGCGGTAGCGAATCTCGTTTTGCAAACCCACCTCGGTGGTGAGCAAGGTTCGTTGTTCAATGTGATAATCGCCGCGCAAAATCGCGCGCAGGCTGGCGCCGAGATCATGCACCGCAATGTCGGCAAGAAAACCAAGCCGCCCCAAGTTGATGCCAATGGCGGGGATGTTGTGCTTCGCTAAATTCCGCGCCACGCTCAGCATGGTGCCATCTCCGCCGACCACGATCGCCAAATCAATCAACTCCGCCAAGGGTTGCTTGTGGTCGTCAAGCCGCTCCCCGTCAATCGCCGTTGAGGTGGTGCCGCCGAGCAACACTTTTAGGTTATTGTGTTGCAACAACTGCCGGATCTCGGCGACGGTGTCGCCGATGTTGTCATCATTGAATTTGCCGAATAACCCAACTTTGCTGATTTTCACAATATCTGAGCCGGTTGAAATGCGTTAGTATCGGCATGGAGTATAGCGAAAATGCAGTGAAACGAGAAACCAACTTGACATGCCAATCCGTCACTGGATAGCGTTACCTCAGCCACTTGGGGCAGCCATGCGACATTCGGGCGCGGCGGTTGGCTAACACAATAGGACAGGTAGTTGGATATGAGGACTGAGTCGGCCGAATTCCAGTTGACCGAGCGCGCCGCGCTGGTGCTACAGCGGTTGGTCGGCCGCTATATCCGCGACGGCAACCCGGTCGGCTCGCATACCCTTGCCCGAGAAACCGAGCTTGCCTTCAGCCCGGCGACCATTCGCAATGTCATGGCGGAGTTGGAAGCGCATGGCTTGATTGCGGCGCCGCACACTTCGGCCGGGCGCATTCCCACGCAGCGCGGTTATCGGTTGTTTATTGATGCGCTACTGCGCGTCGGCGCGCAGGACGCCGAGGTGATGAACAAACGCGCGCGCAATAAAATTGAAAAGCGCATTCGCCGGGCAACCGATCCCAAGAGCATTTTGAGCGGCGCCGCCGAGATGCTCTCGCAAGTCACCTCGTTTGCCGGCATCGTTTCTATTGCCGACAAAAGCCGCGCGCGCATTCGCCAAATTGAGTTTCTGCGCTTGTCCCAACAACGCGTGTTGGTCATCTTGGTCACCAAAGACGGGCGGGTGCAGAATCGCATCGTATCGGTGGAGCGCGAGTACAGCGCGGCGGAACTGGTGGAAGCCGCCAACTATTTCAACGCCAGTTATAGCGCGCGCACCTTGCAGGATGTGCGCACCGAATTGGCGGCGCGCATGCGGCAAGAGCGGCGCAGCATGCATCGCGAAATGCGCCTCGCAATCAGCATGGCGCGCCACCTGTTTGACGAGCAGGATGGCGCCGGGGGGAATGTGCTGGTGCGCGGGGAAAACAACCTGCTCGCCATTGCGGATTTCGGCGAACTGGAAAAACTGAAGAAATTGTTTGATACTTTCAAAACCAAACAGGTGTTGTTTGATTTGTTGCAAAAAAGCCTGCTCGCCGACGGCGTGAATATCTTTGTCGGCGAGGAATCCGGCTATCGCATGTTCCGTGATTGCAGCGTAATCGCCGCGCCCTACGAAGTGGATCATCAAAAAGTGGGCGTGCTTGGAGTGATTGGCCCGACCCGAATGAACTACGATGAAGTGATTGCGACGGTGAAGGTTACCGCCAAATTGTTAGGCAACGCGTTAAGCGTAACAAGCGCAAAAAGTGTACCCGCCGCCGACTCACCCCGCGCACCTCGCCGCGCCTAAAGCCGCCCGTTCGGCAAAGCCGAGCCGGATCACTTGACGGGCAAAAGCACTGCGATCTCCGATGTCAGCCACTTCACCCACCAGCGCGCGCGCCGCCGACCAACCGCTTGCGCACCTGTTCGCGCACGCGCAGGGCTTCAAGATTCCGCCGTTGCAGCACTGGCAGCCGCGTCAAACGATGGACCTCAACCTTCGCATCGCCGCAAACGGGCAGTGGTATCACCAAGCAACCTTGATTAAGCGGCATCGTCTGGTCAAACTGTTCGCTTCGCTGCTGCGGCGGGAAGCGGACGGCGCGCATTATTTGGTGACGCCGCGCTTGAAATATCCGGTCACGGTGGAGGACGCCCCTTTCCAAGCGGTGGAATTAAAGCGGCAATGGGTCGGCGCGCAGCAAAATTTAATTTTCCGCACCAACATGGATGATGTGGTGTTGGCGGACCGAGCGCATCCGATTCGCGTGCAAATCGCGGCGGCCAGCGCGCAACCGTCTCCCTATGTGGAAGTCCGCGATGGCTTGCAGGCGAAAATTTGTCGCTCGGTTTATTATGAGTTATCGCATCTGCTGGAATCGGCGGACGCGCAAAGCGTGCCAGATGAGCGCGCCGCGCATGAAATTGTCGGGGTGCGCAGCGCCGGGCAGTTTTTCCTGTTTGGGCGGTGCTGAGTGGTCGGTAACGGAGTGGTTCGTAACCGAGGCGGTAACTGCGCCAAAGCGACTCAGCCGTCCGCGACCTCCAGCCGTTGCAACTCGGCGAGCGCGGCTTGATGCAGCGCGCGGTTGGCGGACGCCAATACTGCGCCATTGGCGGGCGCCTGAGCGGTTAATGCGTTGCCGCGCCAATCGGTAAGCACGCCGCCGGCGCCCTCCACCACCGGGATTAATGCCAAGTAGTCATGCGCTTGCAGGCGCGCTTCGCAAACCACTTCGGTAAAGCCGCGCGACAACAAGCCGTAACAATAGCAATCCCCGCCGAACACGCGGAAGCGACACGCCGCGCTTAACCCATTGAAGCGGCGCAATAATTGCGCTTGCGCTTGCGCTTGCATTTGCGTTTGCGATTCATCGGCAAACATATCCACGCTGGTGGCGTACATGGAGGCATCAGCGAGGCGGCGCGTATCGCTGGTGGCGCACGGCGCGCCGTTATGGGTGGTGGCGCGCCCGCGGATTCCGAGCCAGCGTTCATCCAACGCGCCGTGGTCAATGATGCCGAGCACCGGCTGCCCATGGTGTAACAACGCAATCAAGGTGCCGAACAGCGGGCTGCCGGTGGCGAACGCTTTGGTGCCGTCAATCGGGTCAATCACCCAGCGCCATTCCGCGTCATTTTCGCCGCCGCCGCCGCTTTCTTCACCGAAAAAACTGTGCTGCGGATGACGGGCGAGAATCAACTCTTTGATGCGCTGTTCGGTTTCGCGGTCGGCGACGGTCACCGGCGAGCGGTCGCGTTTGTTGGTGATGCGCAACGCGGTGCGAAAATAGCGCGCGGTAACCAGCCGGGCGGCGGCGGCGGCGGCAAGCGCGGTGTCAATAAACCGCTCCGGCAACGAATTGGTCACGCCGCCGGCGCCGACCATACCGCATACTCATTGCCGTTCGGGTCGCTGAAATGAAACCGCCGCCCGCCGGGAAACGCAAACACCGGTTTGATAATAGCGCCGCCAAATTGTTTTATTTTTGCCTGCGTAGCCTCCAAATCCGCGCTGTAAAAAACCAACAACGCGCCGCCATGTCGGGTCGTGGCGGTTGCCTCCGACTGGAAAAAACCGCCGTCCAAGCCCGCCTCAGCATGCGAGAACGCGCTATATTTGTCTCCATAGTCAATAAACGACCAGCCAAAAGTTTGCCTAAAGAAGGCTTTGACCGCCGCCAAATCTTTCGCCGGCAACTCCACATAATTGATTTTTTCGTGCGCGCTGTTCATGCCGAACATGTTACCAGGTTTCGGTCACTTTGTTGCCCGCGCCGCCGCTGAGCCAAGCCGCTTGCGTGGCAAATTTGGCAAATCAAAGGAGCGCATTTTTGCCCCCCAGTTTGCGGTTACGCGGTATACTCCGCCCGCGCCTGATGATTCGCTTAGCGTTTCCATTTTGCTTATCGTTTCCCTTATTTAGAGTATCCTTTACGCGATGAAAATTTTAGTTGCAGTCAAGCGCGTCATTGACGCCAATATCCGCGTGCGAGTCAAGCCCGACCACAGCGGCGTGGAAACCGCCAATGTCAAAATGGCGATGAACCCATTTTGCGAAATTGCGGTGGAAGAAGCCCTGCGCATCCAACAAGCCGGCGACGCCGAGGAAGTGATTCTGTTCTCCGCAGGACCGCAAAAATGCCAAGAAACCATCCGCACCGGGCTGGCAATGGGCGCCGACCGCGGCCTGCATGTGCTCACCGATGAACGCCTGGAACCGCTGGCGATCGCCAAGATGATCGCGGCGGCGGCGGAACAGCAAGGCGCGGATTTAATCATCCTCGGCAAGCAATCCATTGATGACGATCATAATCAAACCGGACAGATTGTGGCGGCGCTTATGCGGCGTGCCTTAGGCAGTTACATTTCTGAAATCAAAAAAGTGGCCGGCGGCTTTGCGATTACCCGCGAAATTGACGCCGGACTTGAGAAACTGCGCATCACAAGCCCGGCGGTGGTCACCACTGACTTGCGCTTAAATGAGCCGCGATATGCATCATTGCCGAACATTATGAAAGCCAAGAAAAAACCGATTGACGAACTTTCGGTAGCCGACTTGGGGGTGGATATCGGCTGTCGCACCGAAATCCTCTCGGTGGTTGAACCGCCGGCGCGTCAAGCCGGGGTTATGGTGAGCGACGCCGGCGAACTTGTGGATAAACTGAAAAATCAAGCGAAGGTGATCTAATGAGCGATTCGGTCAACGCATTAGTGGTTGCGGAACACGATGACAATGAATTGTATGCCGGCACCTTAAACACGGTGACCGCGGCCCGCGCCCTGGGCGGTGAAGTGCATATTCTGCTGGCGGGCAACGGCGGCGAAATTGCATCCATCGCCGCGGCCTGCGCCAACCTCGCCGGCGTGACAAAAGTATTGCTTGCCGACCACGAGCCGTATGCGCATGCCGGCACCGAAACCATGGCGGCGCTGGTCGCCGCCAACCTCGGCGCGGCGGGACGGCAATACAGCCATGTGCTGGCGCCGGCTTCCACTTTCGGCAAAGCGCTCATCCCATACTTGGGCGGCTTGTGCGATGCGCAGCCCATTTCCGACCTCAGCGAAGTGGTGAGCGCGGATACCTTCGTGCGCCCAATTTACGCCGGCAATGCGCTGGCAAAAGTGAAATCCTTGGAGGCGCTGAAACTGCTCACCGTGCGCACCACCGCGTTTGAACCGGCGGCATCCGACGGCCACGGCGGCGCCGAAATCGTCCCCATCGCCGCCGCCGATATCTCCGCGCAAGTGGAGTTTATTGAACAAACTTTGAGCGCCAGCGAACGCCCTGAGTTGACCTCGGCGCGCGTGGTTGTATCCGGCGGACGCGGCATGCAGAACGGCGAAAACTTCGCCATGTTGGAAAAATTAGCGGACCAATTAAGCGGCGCGGTGGGCGCCTCGCGCGCGGCGGTGGACGCCGGCTTCGTGCCAAACGATTATCAAGTCGGGCAAACCGGCAAGGTGGTGGCGCCGGATTTGTATTTGGCGGTCGGCATCTCCGGCGCCATCCAACACCTCGCCGGCATGAAAGATTCAAAATGCATCGTCGCCATCAACAACGACGCAGAAGCGCCGATTTTCCAAGTGGCGGATTACTCATGGAACGAAGACCTATTCGTCGCCGTGCCGGCGTTGCAGGCCGAGTTGGAGAAATAATCGGTGAATGCGTGTGGAAAATGTGCTACACGCAATCTATACTGAGTTACCCGTACTATTTTAAATTATCCTAAGCCGTTTCGGAGAACACACA
>JAHRAW010000109.1 GCA_020027415.1 Gammaproteobacteria bacterium | reverse complement strand
AGGTAAATCGGCTGGCGATAGTAATTCTGCGCGGAGTAGCCGCCCGCCACCAAACGATTGCTACATTTCAAAATCAAATCGGCGCATCATTAATTGACCGTTAGGGTCGCTGTTTTTGCAAGCCCCCATCCCATGATCCGCCCTATCATCCCGCTGCTATTAGCCGCTTCCATCCTACTGGGCGGCAACGGCATGCTTGGCACGCTGATTGCGTTGCGCGGCAAACTGGAAGGATTTAATACCGATTTAATCGGTTTGATGGGGGCTTGTTATTTTGTCGGTTTTGCGGTGGCGAGTTTTCGCGCCGCGCGATTGATTCGCTCCATTGGGCATGTCCGCACGTTCGCCGCGTTAGCCGCCATTGGCGCGGTGGCGCCGTTGTTGATGGCGATGTTGCCGAATGCTTGGGTGTGGATGGCGATTCGCGTGGTCAGCGGGTTTTGTTTTGCCGCCCTGCTCATGGTCATTGAAAGTTGGATCAATGAGAGTACAAAAAACACTTCGCGCGGCCGGGTGTTGGGGGTGTATCGCATCGTGGATTTGTTGGCGGTTACCAGCACGCAGTTTCTGATTCCCATTGTCGGCGAAGGTGGGTATCCAATTTTTTCGGTGGTCAGCATCATGTATTGCCTGTCGCTGGTGCCGGTGGCGCTGTCCAATCGCACCAAACCCAATGCGCCGCACAATCTCAAACTGGAAATCGGTGCAGTGTGGCGCATTTCCCCGTTGGCATGCATGACCTCGTTGGTGATTGGCTTGACCAACTCCGCGTTCCGTTTGATCGGACCCATTTATGGCATTGAAATTGGATTGGATACCAACGCGGTGATTATTTTTATGGCCATGGGTATTTTCGGCGGCGCGGTATCGCAATACCCGTTGGGATATTTATCCGACAAGTTAGACCGCCGAAAAACTGTATTGGCGGCGACGCTTGGCGCCATGCTCGGCGCAATCTTTCTGTCGTCTCAGCCGTTCGCCGCGGTGACTGCGGTGTATATTGGCGTGTTTATCTTCGGCGCGTTCGCCTTGCCGTTGTATTCGTTAGCCGCCGCGCACGCCAACGACCGCGCCGAGTTGGGGCAATATGTGCTGGTCTCGGCGGGCTTGAGTTTTTTCTTTTCGGTGGGCGCGGTGGTCGGTCCCTATGCCGCCGCTCTGGTGCTGGAAAATTTTGGCGCCGCCGCGTTCTTTATGTATACCAGTATGGTGCATGCTTCCCTGATGGTGGTGGTGGTGGTGAGGATGAAACGCCGCACTTCGGTGCCAGCCGAACAGCGATCCAAATTCGTTGCGCTGCTCAAAACATCGCCTATGTTCTCGCGCATGGCGCGGCACATTAGCCAATCGCGCCCACGCTGAGTCGTTTGCGAACAAGTCTCGTACAAACAAAAACAGCCTGCCCCGGCGTTTTATCCGGGCTGAGTCAAAATGCGTTCGGCGTTGGCGTATTGTTGCGCGGTGCGGGCGATAATGTGCGGCGGCAACTGCGGAGCGGGGGCGGTTTTATCCCAGTCCAGCGTTTCCAGATAATCGCGTACGATTTGTTTGTCATAACTGGGCGGACTGCTGCCGGGCTGATATTGCTCGGCGGACCAGAAACGCGATGAATCCGGCGTCAACACTTCGTCAATCAAGTGCAGTCGGCGGTTCTTATCCAAGCCGAATTCAAACTTGGTGTCGGCGATGATGATGCCGCGCGCGCGCGCGTAGTCAGCCGCTTCGCTATACAACCGCAGACTCAGTTGTTTAACTTGGGCGGCGATTTCCGCGCCCACTAAGTCAACGGTTTGCTGAAAATTAATGTTGGCATCATGCTCGCCAATCGGTGCCTTGCTGGAAGGGGTATACAACACCTGCGGCAGTTGTTGCGCTTGTTTCAAGTTGGGCGGCAGGGTGAGCCCGCAAAGCGCGCCGGTGGCTTGATAATCATTCCATCCAGAGCCGATGAGATAGCCGCGCACCACCGCTTCCAACGGCAACGGGGTGAGTTTTTTAACCACCACGGCGCGCGCGCCAAGCCGTTGGCGTTGCTGCCGGTCGGGGATGACTTGCTGCAGCGGCAGGTCGCTGAGATGGTTGGCAAGATAGTGCGCGGTGCGCTGAAACCAGAAATTGGCAACGCGCGTCAGCACTTCGCCTTTGCCGGGAATCGGTTGCGCCAGCACCACATCAAACGCGGAAATTCGGTCGCTGGTGACGATTAGCATATGCTCTTCGCCGACCGCGTACAGGTCGCGCACTTTGCCGCGGTTAAGCAATTTTAGGTCGGGGAGTTCAGAATGAAATAGGGCTTGGCGAGCTTGGCGCATGGCAATGGATGGGTTTTCGTTTGGCTTGGTTTGGCGCAAGTGCGGAGCAGATGGAAATGGAAAGGAAAAATTTTTCTCGTCAGTAGTTTTCGTTTTGATTATTAGCATTTACTTGATGACTGCCTGCAGCCGCCGCACCTGGCGAAAGCCCTTGGGCAACAAGCGACCGCGCGCCGCGCGCGCGCCGATATAGTGTTTGAGGTCGGCTGTTTTCAAGGTGTAGTTGCGCTTGCCGCTGAGCACGCGTAACGGCGAACTTTCGCCGTCGCGAAACACCGCCACATCCACCACGCGCTCGGCGCCGGCTTGGTAATCCGCCTTAGGAATGTTGAGCAACTTTAAGCCCTTGCCTCTGCTGAGGCGGGGCAGTTTGCCGACTTCAAATATCAGCAGCCGACCGAGGTTGGTGACCACCGCCACCCAATCGTGTGGGTAGTCAAACACCCGCTGCGGCAACAACACGCCGCTCCCATCCGCCACCCGCAACGCCGCTTTGCCGGCTTTGTTGCGGGTATGTAATTCGCCGAGCCGCGCGACAAACCCGTAGCCGGCATCGGTGCACAGCACATATTCAGTGTTCGCGTCGCCCATCATCAAGCCGCAAAAACGCGCCCCGGCTTGCGGCTTCAAGTTGCTGCTCAGCGGCTCGCCGAAACTGCGCGCGGACGGAAGGGCATGCGCCGACAATGCATAACACCTGCCGAACGAATCGATGGTAAGCAGCAAGTCGGTGGTTTCGCCGCCCACCGCGCATAACAACTTGTCGCCGGCTTTGTAGTTCAACGCCTCCGCATCCACCTCGTTGCCCTTCGCCGCGCGCACCCAGCCGGTGGCGGATAAAATCACGGTGATGGATTCCGTCGGGGTTAGATCGCCGGGCGGCAACGCTTTTGCCGCTTGACGTTGCACCAACGGCGATCTTCTCGGGTCGCCGTACTCTTCGGCATCCGCCAACAATTCATTTTTGACTAATTTTTTCAGGTTGTGTTTGGATTTCAGCAGCGCGCTCAGTTGCTTCTGTTCGCTGTCCAACTTCTCCTTCTCAGCGCGGATTTTTATCTCTTCCAGTTTCGCCAGACTGCGCAACTTCAATTCAAGGATCGCCTCGGCTTGCGTCTCGCTCAATTTGAATTGTTTCATCAACGCCGACTTGGGATGCTCTTCATGGCGAATCATGTGGATGACCCGCGCTAGGTTGAGAAACACCGCCAGCAAGCCTTGCAGAATATGCAGCCGCTCGGTCACTTGCGCCAAGCGAAATTGCAGACGCCGAGTGACCGTGGCGATGCGATAGTCAAGCCATTGCGCGAGCAGCGTTTTCAAGTCAAACACATGCGGGCGTCCGTCCAAGCCAATCATGTTTAGGTTGACGCGATAACTGCGTTCTAAATCGGTGGTGGCGAACAGGTGCTGCATCAGCGCCTCGGCGTCCACGCGATTGGAGCGCGGTTCCAACACCAGCCGCGTGGGGTTTTCATGATCCGATTCATCGCGCAAGTCGGCGAGCCAAGGCAGTTTCTTTGCCATCATTTGCGCGGCAATCTGCTCTTGTATTCGGCAGCCGGAGACTTGATAGGGCAGTGCGATGATCACCATGTTGCCGCCTTCCGCGCACCAAACCGCCCGCTGCCGCAGCGAGCCGCTGCCGGTGCGATAGATTTGTTGGAGTTCCTGCGGCGGGGTGATGATCTCCGCTTCGGTGGGAAAATCCGGACCTTTAATATGCTTACAAATTGCCGCAAGGTTGGTGTTGGCATCCTCCAGCAGGCGCAGACATGCGCTCACCACTTCGCGCAAGTTGTGCGGCGGAATGTCGGTGGCCATGCCCACGGCGATGCCGGAGCCGCCATTGAGCAACACATTCGGCAAGCGCGCCGGCAGCAGTTTCGGCTCCGCCAAAGTGCCGTCAAAATTAGGCGTCCATGCGGCGGTCGCTTGGCGCAGTTCAGCCAACAACAACTGCGCGTATTTGGTCAGGCGCGACTCGGTGTAGCGCATCGCGGCAAACGACTTCGGCTCGTCCTGACTGCCCCAGTTGCCTTGCCCGTCAATTAGCGGGTAGCGATAACTGAACGGCTGCGCCATCAACACCATCGCCTCGTAGCAGGCGGTGTCGCCGTGCGGGTGAAACTTCCCCAACACATCGCCCACCGTGCGCGCCGACTTTTTGAATTTTGCGGTGGCGTGCAAACCAAGGTCGGACATCGCATAAACGATGCGCCGTTGCACCGGCTTGAGTCCGTCGGCGATATGCGGTAAGGCGCGATCCAGAATCACATACATTGAATAATGCAGGTAGGCGCGCTCGGTGAATTCGGCAAACGGCAGGCGTTGTAATGCGCCGGGCGGCGCGCTCAGTGCGCTCGACACGCTGGCGGCAGCGGCTTGGGTTTTTCTTGGCATGGATTCGGAGGGTTGGGTGGTCGGTTTATTTTTCCAACAAGCGCGGCATCATCTCCACCAAATTGCACGGTCGGGTACGGTGGTCAAGTTGCTGCGAAATTAATTTTTCCCACGCCAGTTTGCACGCCCCCGGCGAACCGGGCAGCACGAACAGATAGGTTGCGTTTGCCACTCCCGCGAGCGCCCGAGACTGTAAAGTGGAGGCGCCAATCTCCGCATACGAAAGCGCGCGAAACATTTCGCCGAAGCCATCCAGCGTTTTATCCAACAGCGGCGCCACCGCCTCCGGGCTGCCGTCGCGTCCGCTCACGCCGGTGCCGCCGGTGAGCAGAATCGCATGAATGTCGCGATTCGCAATCCAGCCGGCGAGCACCGCGCGAATTTGATAAATATCATCCGCCACGATTTGTTTATCGGCGAGTTGGTGTCCCGCCGCGGTCAGCCGTTGCTGCAAGAGTTGCCCGGATTTGTCATTCGCTTCGCTACGGGTGTCCGAAGCGGTCAGCAACGCGATGTTGAGCGGGATGAACGCGCGCGCGGAACTGGGGTTGGAAACGTTTTCCATGCGGATGTAATTCAGGCGTTTGGGTGCGGTATGATTGCGAAATTAGAAACGGCAACTCGGCAAAAACGATTCGGCAAAAACAATTCGGTAAAAACAATCCAGTAAAAAGCATGAGCGTGCATGTTAAATATTTCGCCAGTTTGCGACAGCAACTCGGCGTGGAGTCTGTGGAACTGGCGCATCGCCGCGATATGACGGTTGCCGATGTATGGCAAGCGGTTAGCCGGCAACCGCCGCCGTGCAACCTGCTGTGCGCGTGCAATCTGCAGTATACCGATTTTAAGCAGGCGGTGGCGGATGGAGATGAAGTCGCCTTTTTCCCGCCGGTGACCGGAGGCTAAGCAGTGCGCATTGAAATTTGTCGGCAGCCGTTTGCGCCGTGGCGGGAACTCAGCCAACACCAAGACCAGCATCTCGCCGCCGGCAGTTTTGGCGCATGCGCGGCGTTGGTCGGGAGCATGCGCGATTTCAACTGCGGTGAAGCGGTCACCCGCATGACGCTTGAGCATTACGCCGGCATGACCGAACGCCAACTGCGCCAACTCGCCGAGCAAGCCATGCATCAGTATGCGTTGTTAGATGTGTTGCTGTTGCATCGCATCGGCGAACTGCGCCCGAGTGAGCCGATTGTGTTGGTGGCGGCGTGGGCTGCGCATCGCGCCGCCGCGTTCAACGCCTGCCGCGATATGATGGAAAGCCTGAAAAGCCGCGCCACCTTTTGGAAGAAAGAAAGCGTGGCGAGCGGCGAACGCTGGGTGCAGGCAAACACCCCCGGTTAGCGCGGTATGCGCCTGCAAACAATCTTAACTGATGAAGCCGCAACCTTAGCCGATGAAGCCGCAAGCGCCCCCCGCAAAAAACCCGACCCCGCGCGCGCAGTGGGAATTCTGGATTGACCGCGGCGGCACCTTCACCGATGTGGTGGCGCGGCAACCGAACGGCGCGGTGCGTACGCAGAAACTGCTGTCGGAGAATCCGCATCAGTATGCCGATGCGGCGTTGCATGGCATCAAAATGATTCTGCAGCAAGCGCAGCGCGCAAATCAAAGCAAGCCAGCGGCGGCTTCCTCGCGCGCCGCGGACCGCTTGCATGGCGAAGCCGGCGCGCGACTGCTCCGCGATGCGCGCATTGGCGTGATTAAGATGGGCACCACCGTGGCAACCAATGCGTTGTTGGAACGGCGCGGCGAGCGTACCTTATTGGTGATCACCAAAGGCTTTAAGGATGCGTTGCGCATCGGCTATCAAGCCCGCCCAGATTTATTTGCGTTGCACATCAATTTGCCGAGCATGCTGTATAGCGATGTGCTGGAAGTGGATGAGCGCATCAGCGCATGCGGGGAAACGCTCACGCCGTTGGACGCGCGCGCCGCCACGCATGGCTTGGAGCAATTCTTTCAGCGCGGTTATCGCGCGGCGGCGATTGTGTTAATGCACGGCTATCGCCACTCGCAACACGAACAGCGCCTCGCCGAAATCGCGCGCCAAATCGGCTTTACCCAAATATCGGTAAGCCATATCGTAAGCCCGTTGATGAAACTGGTGTCGCGCGGGGATACCACGGTGGTGGATGCGTATCTTTCGCCGATTTTGCGGCGTTATGTTGCGCAAGTCGCCGCGCAGTTGCCGAACTTGCGCGAGCAGGGCGGACGCTTGATGTTCATGCGTTCCAGCGGCGGTTTGAGCGAGGCAAGTTTTTTTCAAGGCAAAGACGCGATTCTTTCCGGCCCCGCCGGCGGCGTGGTGGGCATGGCGCGGGTGTCGGAAGCGGCCGGCTTCCATAAAGTCATCGGGTTTGATATGGGCGGAACTTCCACCGATGTCAGCCACTACAACGGCAAGTCGGACGCCGGCGAATTGGAGCGGGTGTTTGAAACCGAAGTCGCCGGGGTGCGCTTGCGCGCGCCGATGATGTTGATTCACACGGTGGCGGCGGGCGGCGGTTCCCAGTTGCATTTTGACGGCGCGCGATATCGCGTCGGTCCGGACTCGGCCGGCGCGCATCCTGGTCCGGCTTGTTATCGCAACGGCGGACCTTTGTCAATTACGGATTGCAATGTCATGCTCGGCAAACTGCAGCCGGATTTGTTTCCAAAAGTATTTGGCGCTGACGGCGCGCAAGCCTTGGATGCGCAAGTGGTGCGTGAAAAGTTTGCCGAATTGGCGGCGTGCATTGCATCGGCGAGCGGCGATCGTCGCACCGCCGAAGCGGTCGCCGCCGGCTTTCTTGCGGTTGCGGTGGAAAACATGGCGAACGCGATCAAAAAAATTTCGGTGCAGCGCGGCTACGATGTTTCTGAATATACGCTATGTTGTTTTGGCGGCGCCGGCGGACAGCATGCATGTTTAGTCGCCGATGCGTTGGCGATGCGGCGCATTCTGATTCATCCTTATGCGGGCGTGTTGTCGGCGTATGGCATGGGGTTGGCGGATACTGTGGTGGAGCGACAGCAAGCGGTTGAAGCGACCCTCAAGCATGATTTGTTGCCGGTTTTAGCGCGCACGGCTGACCAGTTGCAACAACAAGGCATGCGTGAATTGAGCGAACAAGGCGATCCATGCGCCGCGCCGCAGTGCAAGCATTGGTTGCATATTCGCTATCACGGCTCCGACACCGCATTCGTGGTGCGGTATGCCGCGATGGAAAAAATCGTAGCCGAGTTTGAGCGGTTGCACCGATTACGTTTCGGCTTCGTCTCCCGGCAAAAAGATTTAGTGGTGGAATCCATCGCCGTGCAAGTCATCGCAAGCGCCAAACCGTCCACTATTGCGGACGCCGACATTGGCACCGGCATCGGCAAATCCACCGCTGGCGAAGCGGTGCCTGCCGCGCCTGCGTTGCGGCAGTGTTATATGGATGGGCAATGGCGTAGCAGCCGGTTTTATCATCGGCGCGCGTTAGCGGTGCAGCAGGTCGTGCATGGCGCGGCGGTGATTTTGGATCCGACCAGCACGGTCGTGGTAGAGCCGGGCTGGAGCGCGCGGTTAACCGCCGACAACAATCTGTTGCTTGAACGTACTAAGCCGCGCCCGTTGCGCGCCGCGCCGCACGCGCAATCGCACGTAAACACGGCAAACACGCCCAATAAGTTAAACCCGGCGGACCCGGTGATGTTGGAAATTTTCAACAACCTGTTTATGTCGGTTGCTGAACAGATGGGATCGGTGCTGCAGAACACCGCCGCGTCGGTCAATATTAAGGAGCGGCTGGATTTTTCGTGCGCCGTTTTTGATGCGCGCGGCGGGTTGGTCGCCAATGCGCCGCATATGCCGGTGCATCTCGGCTCCATGGGGGAGAGCATTAAAACTGTGATTCGGCAACGCGGCGCGCGCATTCGCCGCGGCGATGCCTATATCCTCAACGCCCCGTATAACGGCGGCACCCACTTGCCGGATGTCACCATCATCAAGCCGGTGTTTGCCGCCGCTACCGACCTTGCCGCCGAATCCGAATTGGGCGAAAAATTGGCGGCGGATGCGCGCCAAGCCCCGACAACATCGACCCAACAAGCTGCCGCAGAAATCTTATTTTATGTCGCCGCGCGCGGACACCACGCGGATATTGGCGGCAAAACCCCCGGCTCCGCGCCCGCCGATTCCACCCACATTGAGCAGGAAGGCGTGCTGATTGATACCTTCAAATTAGTGGAAAACGATCGCTTTCGGGAACGCGAAATTCATGCGCTGCTGACCGGCGGCAAATGGCCCGCGCGCAACCCACAGATGAACATCGCGGATTTCAAAGCGCAGTTGGCGGCTTGCGAAAAAGGCGCGCAGGAACTGCTTCGCATGGCGGCGCACTATGGCATTCAGGTCGTCCACGCCTACATGCAATATGTGCAAGACAACGCCGAGGAATCGGTGCGCCGCGTGCTGGATACGCTGCCGGATGGGCGATTCACCTACCCGATGGACGACGGCAGTCGCATATCGGTGGCAATCCGGGTGCAGCAACGCAAGCGCCGGGCGGTGGTGGATTTCACCGGCACCAGCGCGCAGCATGCGGGTAATTTCAATGCGCCTCCGGCGGTGGTGCGCGCGGCGGTGCTGTATGTGTTCCGCTGTCTGGTGGATGACCAGATCCCGCTGAACGAGGGCTGCCTGAAGCCGATAGAAATTATCATTCCAGAGGGCTCCATGATTTGCCCGCGCGCGCCGGCGGCGGTGGTCGCCGGCAATGTGGAAACTTCGCAGTATTTAGTGGATGCGCTGTTTGGCGCTTTGCAAAATGTGGCCGCCTCGCAAGGCACCATGAACAACTTCATCTGGGGCAACGATGCCTATCAATACTATGAAACCATTTGCGGCGGCAGCGGCGCCACGCCGCAGCACGATGGCGCCGATGCGGTGCATTCGCACATGACCAACTCCCGCTTGACCGACCCGGAAGTTTTGGAATGGCGTTTTCCGGTGCATCTGGAATCATTTGAAATTAGAACCGGCTCCGGCGGCGGCGGACGGCGGCGGGGCGGCGATGGAGTGATTCGCCGCGTGAAATTCCTGCAGGCGATGACCGCCAACATCATCTCCGGGCATCGTATCGTCCCCCCCTACGGGTTGGCGGGCGGCGCCAGCGGCGCCACCGGCAACAACCGAGTTGAACACCCCGACGGCGGCATCACCGAATTGCCCGGCGTCGCGCAGGTAGAATTGCAGCCCGGCGATGTGTTCGTGATTGAAACGCCGGGCGGCGGCGGGTATGGGGTGGCTTAGTGGGCTTAGCGACTTAGCGACTTAGCGACTAAGCAACTTGGCGGCTAAGCAACTAAACTACTAAGCGACTGAACGGGTTATATTGCCAATGCACCGCTTTTCTCTATCAAGCGCAATCAACGGGCAAGGGGCAAGCACACAACGCGATGAAACGTAAATTAATTTCCAGTGGTTCGGAGTTTGAAGCCAAAATCTGCTACTCGCGCGCGGTGGTGGATGGCGATTATGTTTTTGTGTCCGGCACCACTGGCTATGACTATCAAACCATGCAAATCTCCGATGACCCGGTGGCGCAAGCGGAGCAGTGCATGAAAAATATAGCGTCCGCATTGCACCAAGCCGGCAGCAGTCTGGATCAAGTGGTGCGCGTGCATTATATTTTCCCGGACAAAAAAGATTTTGAACCATGCTGGCATGTTTTCCGAAAATACTTCCACCTCGCCCGCCCCGCCAACACCATGTTCATCGCCGGACTCTACGATGACAAAATGAAATTGGAAATAGAAGTGACGGCGAGAATCAACAACCACAATTCAGACTGAGCGAAGCAAATTTTATGGCTCATCATCCTTCTCGTTATCCGCGGCGAAAGTTTCTTCTATGTTATCGCGCGCGGTTCGGGCGATGGAGATTAACTCTTTTTCGTCGTGGCGCACGGCCACTTGTTGTTGCAAGGTTTCCAAGTCGTGGGTTTTAAATTGCTCGCTCAGGCGGTGCGCGTGTTGCGCGTTGAAGCCGAGTTCCACTAAGGCATGTTTGGCAAGTTCCAGCGCGGAAAGGAATGTTTCGCGGGCGAAGCCGTCAATGTTGTTGTCCAACAAATGCATCGCATGACCGCGGTCGTAGGCGCGCGCATATATTCTTAATTTGGGAAATTCTTGGCGGATTAACGCAATCGCTTGGTTGATGGTTTCGGTGTCAGCCATGGCCAGCACAATCAGTTTTGCATGCGCGGCGCCAGCCGAGCGCAACACATCCAAGCGTAGCGCGTCGCCGTAGTAGGATTGATAACCGAATCGGCGCACCAGTTCCAGTTGCTCCGGGTTGTTGTCAATTAATGTGGGCGTGATTTGATTCGCCATGAACAGACGCCCGACCACTTGCCCGAAGCGTCCAAAGCCGATGATGATGACCGGGTTGCGGGCGTCAATTATGGATTCCATCGGCAACCCGGCGGCCTGAAAGAAGCGCGGCTCAAGCCATTTTTCATGGGCGATTAATAACAGCGGCGTGCTCGCCATGGAGAGCGCGATGACCAACACCAGTGGATTGGCGAGGTGCGCTTCCATTGAGCCGCTTGCTACGGCGAGCCCGAACAGCACAAATCCAAATTCGCCGCCCTGCGCCAAAGTGAAGGAAAACAGCCATCGTTGGCGGGCGGGCAGCCCGATGAGTTGGGCGATCCCATACAGCGTCAATGTTTTGAGCGCCACCAACGCCGCGGTGAGACCGATGATCAGCCATGGGTGGGCGAGCAACCACTGGAAATTCACCGACATGCCAACCGAGATAAAAAACAACCCCAACAGCAGCCCCTTGAATGGCTCAATATCCGATTCCAAAACATGGCGATACTCGGAATTCGCCAACAACACCCCGGCTAAAAATGCGCCCAACGCCATGGAAATGCCAAGCGCGCCCATGATGGCGGCGATGCCGCTCACCAACAACAGCGATAATGCGGTGAACACTTCGCGCAAGCGGGTGGCGGCGACAAACGCAAAGATACGGCGCAGGAAAAATTTGCCAAACACGAAGATTGCGCACATGACGCCAATCGCCACCAATGCGGAGTGCGCATCGCCGCCAGTGCCGCCGCCGCTACCGTTTTGATAGTCGCTGATTTCCACCGCCAGCAATGGAATCAGCGCAATGATGGGAATGACTGCAATATCTTGGAACAGCAACACCGAAAATCCGCTTTTGCCGGCGGGCGTGTTCAGCAGATTTTTTTCGCGGAGGGATTGCAACGCGATTGCGGTGGAGGATAACGCCAGCCCCAAGCCGAGCACCAACGCGGTTTGCCAGCGGTTGCCGAACAACACGCCCAACAGGAAAATTAGCCCGGCGGTGGTGAGCATTTGCAAGCCGCCAACGCCGAGCATCGGACGGCGCATCGCCCATAGTTTTCGCGGCTGCAGTTCCAGTCCAATTAAAAACAGCAACAACACCACGCCGATTTCGGCAAAGTGCAAAATATCTTGCACATTTTTAATTAAACCCAGCCCCCACGGACCAATGCACACTCCGGCGACTAAATAACCAAGCACTGAGCCGAGTCCGAAGCGCGCAAACAGCGGCACCACGATGACCGTTGCCGACAGGTACACCAGCAGATTAATTAGAAAGCCGTGACTATCCATATTAATTTTCCAGCGCGGCGATTTTGATTACACCTCGCGCATGCAGTTGTCGCAGGGTTGCTTCGCGATACCCTAACTCCATCAACACCTCTTTGGTATGTTGTCCCGCGGTGGGCGGCGGGCGCCTGAGTTGTGGTCCGTTTGCGGTGGTTTGAAAAGCCGCCGCCGGCAGTTTTTGCGCGGCTGAATTTGAATCTGCATCTGAATTGGATAGAAATTGCAGCACCGCGCGTCGCGCGCAAAGTGTTCCACCATGCCCATCGGCGGCAACCCGGCTAATGAGTCGTCGTACGCCGAGTCGCCCAACACCGCCAGTTGATAGGTGCAAAACGGACCCGCGATGACATGTATCAAGTCAATCACCCGCACCTTGGAAAATGCCGGCATGGAAACCATCTAAAAACCGAGTTGCCCAAGTTGCTAAGTTGCCAAGTTGCCGAGTATCCAGCATATGAACGCCTATCGCTTATTTTTCTGCGCCGCCCGGCTTGCTTGGCGTGTGCTACCATACCATCGTTATCTACCGCCATTTTCCGGTACACCATTCGCAACCCACTGACCACTAACCACTAACCACAAAGGCAGGCGAGCACAATGCGCAACACGCGTACGGAAACTGATTCTTTCGGCGCCATCCAAGTGCCGGCGGATAAAATGTGGGGGGCGCAAACGCAGCGTTCTCTGGGCAACTTCAAAATCGGCGACGAGCGCATGCCGCGCCCGTTGATTCAGGCAATCGCGCTGGTGAAACGGTGCGCCGCGCGCGTCAACATTGCGCAGGGCGCGTTGGACGAGAAAATTGGCGCCGCCATCATCGCCGCCGCCGAGCAAGTCATGGACGGCGATTTTGACGAGCATTTTCCGTTAGTCATCTGGCAAACCGGCTCCGGCACCCAGTCCAATATGAATGTCAACGAGGTCATCGCCAACCTCTCCATTCAGCGTTTGGGCGGCGAATTAGGCAGCAAAACGCCGGTGCATCCCAACGACCACTGCAATCTCAGCCAGTCCTCCAACGACACCTTCCCCACCGCGATGCACATCGCCGCCGTGCAACAGTTGCACCGCGCTTTGTTGCCGGCGTTGCAACACTTGCACGCGGCGCTTAGCGAACGAGTTCAGCAGTGGGATGATATAGTCAAAACTGGGCGCACCCACCTACAAGACGCCACGCCGCTCACCTTGGGGCAGGAATTTTCCGGCTATGCGGCGCAAATTCATCTGGCTATGGAGCGCATACAAAGCAGTCTGGTGCGGTTGTATCCGTTGGCGCAGGGCGGCACCGCGGTCGGCACTGGGGTCAATTCCACACGCGATTTTGCCGAAAGGTTTGCGCGCGAAGTGGCGACGCACAGCGACCTTCCGTTCACCTCCGCGCCCAATAAATTTGAAGCCTTGGCGGCGCACGATGCCATGGTGGAACTTTCCGGGATGCTCAACACCATCGCCGTCAGCCTCAACAAAATCGCCAACGACATTCGGCTGCTGGGCTCCGGTCCGCGTTGCGGGCTTGGCGAACTGCGCTTGCCGGCAAACGAACCGGGCTCCTCCATTATGCCGGGCAAGGTCAATCCCACGCAGTGCGAAGCGTTGACCATGGTATGCGCGCAAGTGATGGGCAATCACAGCACCGTGACCATCGCCGGCGCGCAAGGGCATTTTGAACTGAATGTATACAAGCCGGTGATCGCCCACAATGTGCTGCAATCCATCCGCTTGCTCAGCGATGCGATGATGAGTTTCACCGACAACTGCGTGCGCGGCTTGCAACCGGATCGCGCGCGCATCGCTCAGTTATTGGAAAATTCGCTGATGTTAGTGACCGCGCTGGCGCCGACCATCGGCTACGACCAAGCCGCCGCCATCGCCAAAGCCGCGCACCTCAACGGCACCACCTTGCGCGAACAAGCGGTCGGGCAAGGCTTGGTTACCGCTGAGCAATTTGACCAAATCGTGCGCCCGCAAGATATGATCAAGCCGCGTGATTGAAGCGGCGGCGCGCCCGGCAAGCCATCAAAAACTACGCTCAAAAGACAGCCTCATAAACGACTGCAGGTTGTCGGTGCGTTGGTGTTGGGGGTGGTGTTGCACGCCGAGGTTGGCTTTGATTGCGCCGCCGGCGAGTGGCACACGATAGGCGAGTTCCGCTTGCAGGTTGCGACCGCTCGGCGTTAAATCCACTTCGTAGTCTTGATACAACACCTGGCGATTTTTATCGCGCCCGACCGCAACGCGCAGTTTCGCGCTGCCGCGTTCGGTGCGTAGCGGTTGCGACAGGCGCACGCCAAACCAATCATCGGCGCGCCACATGGAAGCGCGCGCCGCGCCGAGGCTGAATGCGCTACTGAAAATGTCGCTGGCGCCGTATAAAAATCCAGCGCGCTCAATTTGCGGGCGGGTGTGTCCGAGGTAGGCGGACGCCAACATTCGCCAGCGCGGTTGGCGGCGTACAGCCCACGCGCGGTTGAAGCCGACGAAGGCGGTGGCGGAGCGCGCGGTGCCAAAGGCGCCGCTTGGGCGCGCGCCGAGAAAGCCGTCGGCTTCCCGTAGCACGCCGGCTTGCAACGACCAATCCGGGCGCAAACGATACTCAAACAACGCGCCAAGCCCGCGCTTGCCGCCGACTTCGGGTTGTTCGGCGAACCAGGCGCTGCCGTGCGTCAGCGCGAAACCGAGTCGCCGCCCCCCGCCTAATGCGCGCGCCCAGCCGAAGCCGGCGCCATCGCGCACCCACGATAGATACGGCGCCGAGAACGCCAACGCATCGCTGAAATGCGCGGCCGCGGTTTGTCCGCCCAACTGCGCCAATGGCTGCGCCGCTAAGCCGAGTGCTTGCCCGCCGTGCTGTCGGTAGGCGAACCACCAGTCTTTCGCGGTCAGGCGCGCGTCGTAAATGCCGCCGTCATGATCCAGCGTCAGCGATAACTGCGGCGACCGCAACGACATGCGCGCGGTGGCGCGAGTGGGAGCGTGCAAGCCCGCGCGCCCGCCGGCTTGGCGCGTGGGGCGGGTGATCCAAGCTGCGTTTGCCGGCGCGAACGGCGCGTCCAGCGCGTCAAAGCCGACTATCGGCAACGCCGCCAGTCGGCTTTGCAACGATGCGCCGTACGCTTGCCCCGACAACGCCACGCGACTGTCCGCCAGCGGGCGGCTGTCGGCGGCGCCGAGCATGCCGGTCATGAGGCTGCCGACCGGAGCGGTGGCGGCGTCCAAATCGACCAACCCTTGTCCGTAAATTTCGGCGTCGGCGTAGATGCCTTCTTTATTGGCGGTGGCGAGCAGGCGGCGCACCAGTTCGGTGTTGCCGAGTTGGTAGGAGTTGTCCGGGTTGCGGAAGTAGTGGCGTAGCAACGCCAATGAGCCGCTGACGATAGGCGCGGCGAATGAGGTGCCGCTCGGAGCAGTGTAAATGGTTAATAAATCCGGCGGCGGGTTCCCTTGATTGTTGAACCCCGCTGAGATGATGCTTGTTCCTGGCGCCGCCAGACAGAAACTTCTGGCGTTGCCGCAGCGGTTGGAGTAACTGGCAATTCCTCCGTCCTGGTCCAACGCCACCACCGCCAACACATGCGATTGCAGTTCGGGAAACGCCACGCCGAGCCCGGACAGAATCTCTGGAGAAGTGGAGCGTGGGGCGGAGCCATCCGGTAACCGCCTACACCCCCGAGCGGCATCCGGGCAGTGGGCGTTACCCGCCGCCCACACCAGAATTTTTTTGTCGGCATCCGGCACCTCGGCTTGCGCGAAAGCCGCCGCCGTCAACGGAAGTTTTGCGCGCACCAGCGCCAGGTCAAAGAAGTCAATTCCGCCGCTCAAGCCGAAACTGTGATTGACGATGGCGCCCAACCCTTCGCGTATGGCGCTGCCAAATGTAGCCGCATCCTCGGCATCCCGAGGCGCGCCGCTGAACTCATCATAAGTATCAAGAGCGATCGGCACATACGGACCGCCCGGAGCGGGAGTGCTAACGCGTGGGAGTTGAAAAAGATGCAATTGGGCTTCAAAGGCAACCCCATGCATAACGGTGTTACTTGTTTTGGTGCCCGCCGCCACCGAGGCGACTGCGGTGCCATGCGGGCGTTGCCTCCCCGTATACGGCGCCACTAATTTATCGCTGCCATCGGCGTTGCGGAATTCAATATGGTTTGAATAAAAGCCGCTATCAAATACCACCACAGTTTCCCCGGCGCCGGTCGCGCCGCGCGCATAGGCGGCGGAGGCATTGATTCGGCGCAGATGGCGATTGGTGAGAATGGTGGCGGGGTTAACGGGAATGGTGCGGAATGTGCCGTCGTATTCTGGGGTTTCAAAGGAGGTTTTTTGGGCTTCAAAGTCGGCTGCTTCCATAAAATTTAATTTGGGCGCGGTCGGGGCTTCATGCTTCCGCAAGAGCCCATCCATGGACGGCGGCAACGGACGAGTTTCGCCGGTGGAGGTATCCGCTTCGCGGCAATCCGCACTGATGTCTTCGCCGACATTGCAGATTCGCAATGGGTCAGGACGGGATTCGCCGGCGCGTGCTTCGCGGCAATCTGAGCTGATGTCTTCGCCGACATTGCAGATGCGGCGGTTATCGGGCGTGGGATTGGAACCACCGCCACCGCCTCCGCAGGCAACCAGTCCGCTGACGAGCGATAACAGCAGTAAGCAAGCGGGCGGATGGCGGAATAGGTGGGTCATTTCACATCCAATTTCCAATGCCAACAAGCGAGTCGCGGGCAATGTTGATGAGGCAAAGCACATGCCAAACTATACCCAATTATCCACCGAGGTGCAGTTAAAATTTACCCGCTTGCAAGCAGTGGCACGGGCTGGATTTTGCCGCGCAAATCGGCGATGATTCAACCGCTTGATGCATATTAAAATTTTCCTCCGGAGGCGTATCCAATGAGTTGGCAGAACAAAATACTGAGGGTGGATCTCACCGCCGGCAGCCTCGCCGCCGAGCCGCTCAATGCGCAATGGGCGAATGACTACCTCGGCGCGCGCGGGCTGGGCAGTAAATACCTGTGGGAAGAAATGGACCCCGCCGCCGACCCGCTGAGCGCCGACAATGCGCTGATTTTTGCCACTGGTCCGCTGACCGGCACCATGGCTTCCACCAGCGGGCGGTATGCGGTGATTACCAAAGGTCCGCTCACCGGGGCCATCGCTTGCTCAAACTCCGGCGGCAAATTCGGCGCCGAACTGAAATACGCCGGCTACGATATGCTGATTATTAAAGGGCGCGCGGCGACGCCGGTGTATCTTTTCATCCACAATGAGCAAGTGCAATTGTTGCCCGCCGAGGAATTGTGGGGGCGGAGCGTTTGGCATACCGACCAGTGGCTGCGAACCCGACACCAAGAGCCGCAGTTAAAAGTCGCCGCCATCGGCGTGGCGGGCGAGCAGGGGGTGAAATACGCCTGCGTGGTCAATGATTTGCATCGCGCCGCCGGGCGTTCCGGAGTGGGTGCGGTAATGGGCAGTAAAAATCTCAAAGCCATCGCCGCGCATGGCAGCGTCGGCGTTAAGCAAGAGCACGGCGCGCAGTTTATGCACGTGATCGGCGAAGTGAACGCCACCCTGCACGGCAGTTCGTCGCGCCGCGGTTTGTCCCGCTACGGCACTCTGGCGATGATGGACAGCATGCAAGAATTCGGCGGGCTGCCAACCGAGAATTTCCGCCGCGGGGCGTTTGACGGCGTGAACCAAATCAACGCCAAGGCGGTTACGCTGAAAAATCGCAATGGGCATACTAATTTGGTCACCAATGCGGCGTGCTTCGGTTGCACCATCGGTTGCGGGCGCATCGCCAAAATAGACCCGGCGCATTTCAGCGTGAAAAATCGCCCGCAATACTGGGGCGCGTCCGGCGGGCTGGAATATGAAACCGCGTTTGCGTTTGGTCCGGTGGTCGGGGTGGATGATTTGGATGCGCTGACTTTCGCCGGTTTTATGATGAATGAACATGGCATGGATCCGATTTCGTTTGGCGTTACGCTCGCCGCGGCGATGGAACTATACGAATTGGGCGTGATTGGCAAACCCCAGACCGATGGCGTGGAATTGAATTTTGGCAACGCCGAGGCGTTGGTGGTGATGTCGGAGAAAACCGGAAAATATCAAGGCTTCGGCAAGCAATTGGGGCTCGGAGCGAAGCGGCTGTGCGAAAAATACCAACGCCCGGAACTGGCGATGGTCGCCAAAGGGCAGGAGTTCGCCGGCTACGACGGGCGCGCCATGCAAGGCATGGGGCTGGGGTATGCCACCAGCAACCGCGGCGCATGTCATCTCAAACACGATACTTTTGATGTGGATATGGCGGACCCCGGCACGGACGGTAAAGCGCAAGCCTGCCGCGATTCGCAGGATTTTGTGGCGATGGTGGATTCAACCGGCTTGTGTCTGTTCACCACCGGCGTGTGGGGGCTTGAGGATTATTGCAAAATGGTGAACGCCGCCTGCCCCGGCGATTGGTCGCCACAACGGCTGCAACAAACCGGCGAACGCATCTGGAATTTGGAACGCTTATTCAACCTCAAAGCCGGCTTAACCCGCGCCGACGACACCCTGCCCCCGCGCATGCTAACCGAGCCACTCCCCAGCGGCTTCGGCAAAGGCAATGTAGTGCAACTGGATACGCTAATCCCGCAATACTATCAACTACGCGGCTGGGATGAAAACGGCGTGCCGGGAGAGGGGAAGTTGAAGGGGTTGGGGTTGGGGTGAGGTGTTGAGATGAATAAGATTCGTATTGAGTCCATTCGGCTCAAGAATTTTCGCGCATTAAAAGATGTGGAAATAAAGGACATCCC
>JAHRAW010000068.1 GCA_020027415.1 Gammaproteobacteria bacterium | reverse complement strand
GCCGATGCGTTTGGCAATATTCGTTCTTTGACGGCAAAATGAACAAACAAATATACGAAACAAATAAGCGCGCAGTTCCAATTTTTTCTTTAACAACCTTGGCATGACCTTCCTCCAATTCGCGTTTTATTTTTTCGCTTCGGTGTTGGTGTTCGCCGCCGCCATGGTGGTGACCATTCGCAATCCGGTTAAATCTGCGTTGTTTTTGGTGTTGGCGTTTTTCAGCGCGGCGTGCGTGTGGATTACTTTGCAAGCCGAATTCCTCGCCATCGTGCTGGTGTTGGTGTATGTCGGCGCGGTCATGGTGTTGTTCTTGTTCGTGGTGATGATGTTGGATATCAACATCGCCGAACTGCGCGCCGGCTTCACCCGCTATCTGCCGGTCGGCGGCGTGGTCGCGGTGTTGCTGGTGGTGGAAATCGTGTTCGTGTTGGCGCGCACATTTTCGCCGCAACAATTCGCCAACCCGCCTTCCCATGCAGCGGACTACAGCAACACCCGCGAACTCGGCGAGCTGCTGTACACCACTTATGTTTATCCGTTTGAAATCGCCGCGTTCATTTTGTTGGTGGCGATCATCGCCGCCATTGCCTTAACCATGCGCGCGCGCGCGCCGCGCAAGCGAATTGACCCGGTGCGCCAAGTGCAAACGAGGCGCGAAGATCGGTTGCGCATCGTCAAAATGAAATCGGCAAGCCGAACCGCTCACCGCGATCAACAAGACGACGCATCATGATTCCCTTGTCGCATTACTTGACCCTCGGCGCAATTCTGTTCGCCCTCAGCGTGGTCGGAATTTTTCTCAACCGCAAAAACGTGGTGATTTTGTTAATGTCCATTGAGTTGCTGCTGTTGGCGGTCAACCTCAATTTCATCGCCTTCTCCCATTTTCTCCAAGACCCCGCCGGGCAAATATTTGTATTTTTTATTCTGACGGTGGCGGCCGCCGAGTCAGCCATTGGCTTGGCGATTTTAATCGTGCTGTTTCGCAGTCGCCGCACCATTAATGTGGAAGAACTGGATTCGCTCAAGGGATGACCAATCTTTACCTTGCAATCCCGCTGCTCTGTTTAAGCACGGCGCTCCTCACCGGATTATTCGGCAAACGCATCGGACCGCGCGGCGCGCATTGCATCAATATCGCCGGGGTGGCGATTGCCTTGTTGCTGTCGCTGCTGGTGTATGCCGATGTTCGCGGCGGCCACTCGTTCAACGGCGCAATCTATACCTGGGCGGTGAGCGGCGGCGTGCCGTTGCGCATCGGTTTTATGATCGACCAGCTGAGCGCCATGATGATGGTGGTGGTCACTTTCGTTTCGCTGATGGTGCATATCTACACCATCGGCTATCTGGCAAACGATCCCGGCTATCAGCGCTTCTTCTGCTATATCGCCATGTTCACCTTTGCCATGCTGATGTTGGTAATGGCAAACAACTTTCTACAATTATTCTTCGCGTGGGAGTTGGTCGGGCTGGTTTCTTATTTGTTAATTGGTTTCTGGTATGAACGCGAAAGCGCGATTTTCGCCAACCTCAAAGCCTTCCTAATGAATCGCGTGGGCGATTTCGGTTTTCTACTCGGCATCGCCGCGATACTCTACTTATTCGGTTCGCTTGATTACGCTGTGGTGTTCGCCGGCGCCGCCATTAGCGATGTGCAAAACGCGGTAACCGGGTTTGGCGAATGGCAATGGACAACCATTATCTGCTTGCTGCTGTTCGTCGGCGCGATGGGAAAATCCGCGCAAATCCCGTTGCATGGATGGCTGCCGGATTCTATGGAAGGTCCCACGCCCATCTCGGCGTTGATTCACGCCGCCACCATGGTCACCGCCGGCATTTTCATGGTGGCGCGCATGTCGCCGCTGTTTGAGTTATCAGAAACCGCGTTATCGGTGGTGTTAATCGTCGGCGCCAGCACGGCGATTCTCATGGCCTTAGTGGGCTTGGTGCAATACGACATCAAGCGGGTGGTGGCGTATTCCACCTTGTCGCAACTCGGCTATATGACGGCGGCGTTGGGTGCTTCCGCTTACCAAGTGGCGATCTTTCACTTAGGCACGCACGCTTTCTTCAAGGCGCTGTTATTCCTCGCCGCGGGTTCGGTGATCATCAGCATGCACCACGAACAGGACATGCGAAAAATGGGCGGGCTCAGAGCCATCATGCCGATTACCTACCTGACCGCCGCGGTCGGCTCCTTCGCGCTCGCCGGCATCCCGCCGTTCTCCGGCTTCTTTTCCAAAGACGCGGTCATTGAAGCGGTGCGCCATAGCCGCCTGTGGGGCGCCGGCTACGCCTATGCAATGCTGTTGCTCGGCGTGTTTGTCACCGCGTTCTACTCCTTTCGCCTGCTGTTTATGACCTTCCACGGCAGTAGCCGCGCCCCCGAAGCAACCCGCCGCCGCATGCACGAATCGCCCGGGGTGGTGGTTTGGCCCATGGTCGCCTTGGCGGTGCCGTCGTTGGTAGTCGGGGTTTTGTTTTTTGAACCCATGCTCAATGGCTCGTTGTTCGGCGACGCCATACACATTGCGCCGCGACACGATGTGGTGGCGCAATGGGCGGTCGCCTATCAGGGGCAATCTGGCGTGTGGCTGATTCTCGCAATGGTGTGGCATAGCCTGCTGAGCGCGCCTTTCTGGCTGGCGGTGGCGGGCATTGTTTTTGCGTGGTATTGCTATTGCAAAAACACCGCGTTGCCGAGCAAGCTCGCCGCCGCCAGCGGACCCATCTATCCGCTCCTGCAAAACCAATACGGGTTTGACTGGTTCTACCAGAACGTGTTCGCCAACCCTTCGGTGCGACTCGCCGGCTTGTTATCCGCCCGCATTGATGTCGGGTTGGTGGACGGCGTGCTGGTCAATGGCGTCGCGCGCTTAGTCGGGCGGTGTTCCGCGGTTGTTCGCACCATGCAAACCGGCCTCACCTATCACTACGCATTCGCCATGATCATCGGTTTGTTCGGATTGGTCACTTGGATTGCGTGGCTATAACAATGAAGTGCGCAGTGAAACGCATGTTTGGTGCAACGCATGCGCAGAAGCATAGCGCGCCGACACCGCAAACCAACTTTGCCGGGCGAACCGTGCGCGCGCCGCGTGTTTTCCGATGCGCGCACGGTGCGCGCCCGGTCTCCGCCGCTACCGCAACCCCGTACCTTGAATAAGCGGAGCAAAATGGACCGTCTAAAATTCCTTGCCATGTTATCTGAGGCGATAGTTCCGGTCGCGTTTTTGATACGCAGCATCGCGGCGTGCTGGATAAATTGCAATATGGCAACGAAGGCAAAAAACGCGGTCAACGACGGTGCGCGTTGCAACCGATGAGCGCATTATGAACCGCAGCCGCCGTCAAAAATCAAAAGCAAAAGCCAAGCCAACCGCCGCCGATTAATTGATTCAAGTGCAAGCGCATTTACTAAGCCTATTAATCTGGTTGCCGATTCTCGGCGGCGTGTTGCTGTTGGGCATCGGCGACTGCGCCGGCAAGAGCGCCGGGCGCAGACTTGCCACTGTGCGCAGACTTGTCACTGTGCGCAGACTTGCGTTGGGTTTTGCGCTCGCCGTTTTTGTGTTAAGCGTGCCGCTGTATACCCAGTTTGATACGCACACCGCGGCCATGCAATTCGGCGAACACCATATTTGGGTGCGCGCGTTCAACATTCATTATTCGCTCGGCGTGGACGGCATCTCCATGCCCTTGATTCTACTGACAACATTATTGACCGTGCTCGTGGTCATCGCCGGCTGGAAAGTTATTCGCGCGCGCGTGGCGCAGTATATGGCCGCTTTTTTAATCATGGAAGGGCTGATGATTGGCGTGTTCGCTGCGCTGGACGCGGTGCTGTTTTATGTATTTTGGGAGGCGATGCTGATACCGATGTTCTTCATTATCGGCGTGTGGGGCGGACCGAATCGCATCTACGCGGCCATCAAATTTTTCCTCTACACCTTGCTGGGTTCGCTGTTGATGTTGGTCGCGTTGTTATACCTGTATCACCTCAGCGGCGGCAGTTTCCGCATTCTGGACTATCACCAGATGCAACTGGCGTTGACCCCGCAGGTGTGGGTCTTCCTCGCATTTTTCGCGGCGTTTGCGGTCAAGGTGCCGATGTTTCCAGTGCATACTTGGTTGCCCGATGCGCATGTGGAAGCGCCCACCGGCGGCTCGGTAATTCTTGCCGCGGTCATGTTAAAAATGGGCGGCTACGGGTTCATCCGTTTCAACCTGCCGATTACCCCGGACGCCAGCCAAGAACTGGCCTGGATGATGATTGGGTTGTCGCTGATTGCGGTGGTGTATATCGCGTTGGTGGCGTTGGCGCAGCGCGATATGAAAAAACTGATTGCGTATTCGTCCATTTCCCACATGGGCTTTGTGACCTTGGGGCTGTTCGTCTTCAATCCGTACGGCTTGGAAGGGGCGCTGTTGCAGATGATATCGCACGGCTTGATCTCCGCCGCGTTGTTTTTGTGCGTCGGCGTGCTGTATGACCGCATGCACTCCCGCATGTTGGAAACCTACGGCGGCTTGGCGACGCCGATGCCGGTTTTCGCCACCTTCATGGTGTTGTTCGCTATGGCAAATTGCGGGTTGCCGGGCACTTCCGGTTTTGTCGGCGAATTCTTAGTCATCCTCGGCGCGTTCCAAGCCAATGCTTGGTTCGCTGCGGTTGCCGCGCTAACCCTGATTTTCGGCGCCGCCTATACTTTATGGATGGTCAAGCGGGTCATCTACGGCAAAGTCGCCTCGCCACAAGTCGCCGCATTAGCGGATGTGGAGCCGCGCGAAATCGTGGTGCTGGCGGTGCTGGCGGCGTTGGTGCTGTTGGTCGGCGTGTGGCCCAATCCGCTGTTAGAAGTGATGCATGCCAGCACCGACAATCTGCTGCAACACATCGCCGTGTCAAAACTACCATGAACTTTGCATCCCTGAATGCCGCCGCCGCGCGCGCGGAAATTTTTCTTGCGGTGGCGGCTTGCGCGATTCTGCTGTTGGGCGTATACGGCGACCAAGCGCGCCGCGCCGCGCGTTGTTACGGGCTCAGTCTGGTTGCGCTGGTAATCGCCGCGCTCCTAAACGGCTTGGATTTTTCCGCCGCCAACGGCTCGGCTTTCAATCATATGTTCATTGCCGACCCGATGGCGAAGTTGCTGAAAATCGCCATCTGCGTATTGTCCGCCGCGGCGTTCGTTTATGGTCGCCAATACAATCGGCATCGCGGCATCTTTGAAAGCGAGTATTATGTGCTCGGCTTGTTCGCGGTGACCGGCATGTTAGTGATGGCGTCCGCCAATCACTTGCTGACTTTATACCTCGGCTTGGAGTTAATGTCGCTGTGCCTCTACGCGATGATTGCGTATTACCGCGACGACCGACTCGCCACCGAAGCGGCGATGAAGTATTTTGTATTAGGCGCGTTGGCGTCCAGCATGCTGCTGTATGGCATGTCGCTGTTGTATGGTTTCACCGGCAGTTTGCAACTCTCAGTTATCAGTTCGGTGCTAACTGCCGATGCCGCCACCGCCGCGCAACCGCAGGCAGCCATCGCCTTGGCGGTGGTGTTCATCGTGGTGGCGTTGGCGTTCAAATTAGGCGTAGCGCCGTTTCATATGTGGGTGCCGGATGTGTATCACGGCGCGCCGACTTCAACCACCGCGTTTCTCAGCGCCGCCCCCAAGATTGCCGCGTTTGCCATCACCATGCGATTGATCGTCGGCGGCTTGAACGCGCTGCCGGACATATGGCAACAAATGCTGATACTGCTCGCGCTGTTGTCGGTGGCAATCGGCAATATCATCGCCATCGCCCAGCGCAACCTCAAACGAATGTTGGCGTATTCAACCGTCGCGCACATGGGCTTTTTCCTATTTGGCATCGCCAGCGGCAACGCCCCCGGCTACAGCGCGGCGCTGTTTTATGTGCTGATTTACGCGCTGATGGGGTTGGGCGCTTTCGGTGTGATACTGATGTTAGCGCGCCCCGAATACGAAGCCGACCAGTTGGCGGACCTCAAAGGGCTGAGCAAACGCAACCCTTGGCTCGCGTTTTTGCTGCTGCTACTGATGTTATCCATGGCCGGTTTGCCGCCGACCGTCGGCTTCTTCGCCAAACTCGCGGTCATCCATGCGTTGGTGCAAAGCGGTTTGCTTTGGGTCGCGGTGTTGGCGGTGTTGCTGGCGGTAATCGGCGCGTTCTACTATTTACGGGTGATTAAACTGGTGTATTTTGATCAACCGCCGAGTGCCGATCCGGCGACTGCGGCGCAGACTACAACTACAATTACGGAAGGCGATATCGCGGTCAGCCCGGCGGCAATCCTATTGCTGTCATGCAATGTGCTGGCAATCATCGCGTTGCTGCCGTGGATCCACTACTTGATTGCGATTTGCAATGAAGTCATCCGCCGCTTTGCCGTTTAGCACTTCGCACTTAGCACTTCGCATTTACATTTAATCGTAGGCGCTGACTTCCTCGCTCGCGGACATGGCTACGCCCACCAAACCGATTAACCTTGGGCTGCTATTTGGCGGGCGCTCTTGCGAACACGAAATTTCGGTGACCTCGGCGCGTTCTATCTTGCGCGCCATCAACCGCCATAAATACAACATCAGTTTGCTCGGCATTGACAAAGCCGGGCAGTGGCATCTCGCCGATAATTTTGATTCCTTGCTCAGCGACGGCGCCGTGCAACCGGCTGCTGCGGGCAAGTTGCCGCGCGGCGGCGGTGGCGTTGAGCCGGTTACGTTGGCATTGCATCCAAACGGTAATTTGCGAACGCTGCGCGACTCGCCGCCGTTGCCGCATCATCAGTTGCCGCAGTTGGAGGTAATTTTTCCGGCGTTGCATGGCACTTTCGGCGAGGATGGCGCGTTGCAAGGCGTCTTGGAAATGGCGGGAATTCCTTATGTCGGTTGCGGGGTGGCGGCTTCGGCGGTGGCGATGGACAAACTCTTGGCGAAGAAAATTTTCCAACTCGCCGGTATACCGCAAGCCGCGTATATCGGTCTCAGCGCGTCACAATGGCAACATACCGGCGCCCGCGCCGCGCTTATGGCGCGCGGCGAAGCCGAACTCGGCTATCCGATGTTCGTCAAACCCGCCAACCTCGGCTCCAGCGTCGGCATCAGCAAAGTGCGCGCGCCGGCGCAATTAAAAAATGCGATTGAACTGGCGCTGCGCTTTGACCACAAAATCTTGCTTGAGCAAGCGATGGAAAATTGTGTGGAAGCGGAATGCGCGGTGCTTGGCAACGCCATGCTTGGAGCGCAACAACAGCACCGCCCGCAAGCCTCGGTGGTCGGCGAGATTATTCCCCACGCCGAGTTTTACGACTACGCCGCTAAATACCTGGACGACCAATCCGAGTTGGTGGTGCCAGCCAACATTCCGCGCGCCGCCGCCGCGCAAGTGCGCGAATTGTCCCTCGCCGCGTTCCAAGAAATTGACGGCGCCGGTTTGGCGCGGGTGGATTTTTTCGTAAGCCGCGCCAGCGGGCGGGTGACGCTGAATGAAATCAACACCATGCCCGGCTTCACCCCCATCAGCATGTATCCGCGGTTGTGGGCGGCAAGCGGCGTTCCATACGCCGAACTCATTGACCGCTTGATTGAGTTGGCGGTGCAAACCCAGCGCGCAAAAGCCGCGCTACAACGCAGCGTTTAACTTGAAACTTAACCCTGGCACCCGTTTGGCAAACGTTCGGCGGCGTCTGGCGGTGCGCTGGGCGGACCCGACCAGCAAGGCAATCGTCATGCTGGTTATCGCCACCTTGTTTTTCGCCTCGCAGGATGCGTTGACCAAGCACCTAATGAAAACCTTGTCGGCGCCGCAGATTGTCGCGGTGCGATTTTTCTTTTTCGCCTTATTCGCGCTGCTGTTTGCCGGTCGTCGCATCGGCGTCAAAGCGGCGTTTCGCAGCCAATGCGCGTGGCTGCAAATTGCCCGCGGGTTGTTGCTGTCCTCAGAAATCATCGTGTTCGCCTATGCGATTCAATTTCTTGGGCTTGCCGAGATGCATACCTTGTTTGCGTGCTTCCCCTTGTTAGTCACCGCGCTGTCGGTACCGCTGTTGCAAGAAACGGTCGGCTGGCGGCGCTGGCTGGCGGTGTGTTGCGGCTTCCTCGGCACCTTAATCATCCTCCGCCCAGGCAGCGGCGTGTTCCAATCGGCGGCGGCCATCGCGCTGTGCGCGGCGTTGATGTTTGCGTGGTATAACATCCTCACGCGTCAAGTTTCGCGTCACGATTCGTTGGAAACCTCGTTGCTTTATGTCGGCGTGTTCGGTTTCTTGGGCGCGTTGGTGAGCGCGCCGTTTTTCTGGCAGCCGATGGGCGTGGCGGAAATCCTGTGGCTGTTGTTCATCAGCGTTACTTCCATTATCGGGCATCTGTTATTAATCAAAGCGTTGATGTTGGTGCCGGCGGTGATCTTGCAGCCGTTTAATTATTTTATTCTGCTGTGGGCGATGCTGATTGGCTTTTTGTTATACGGTGAAGTGCTGTCTCCGCTGACCTTGCTCGGCGCCGGCGTGGTGGTGGGCAGTGGCATTTTCATCGCGCGCCGCGAATACAAACAAACCCAGCCGCCCTTGCCGTAGTCCTATCCGCTGTGTCATTCCCGCAACCTCGTCAGATTCTTGCTTGCGTGGAGCTTGCGTGAAAAATCGCTCCGGGCGATTTTTTGACGGCGGTGGAGAGATTCCCGCATTGCTACGCCTGCTACTGCATCGGGGGGTTTTTTCTGTTACAATGGCAACTTCATTACCCTAACCGGAGCGCGCGAATGGACACCACGCAAATGCTATTAATCCTGATGCCCCTTGCCATCGGATTGCAAACCTTCTGGATAGCCCATGCAATCAA
>JAHRAW010000067.1 GCA_020027415.1 Gammaproteobacteria bacterium | reverse complement strand
AAGCCAGTCATTGCCGTCTCGGCGTTGGGTTCGTTCATCTGATTTTCCCGTAAAGCTAATAGTGCGACTTTATCATGGCTACTGATGCGCATAGCGATGCAATGGGCGATAAATACTGCTAAAATCGCGCGAAATATCCACCCGCCCGATTCCGCATCCACATCCGCAACGCCCATACCAGACCAACCATGACATCGGGATTCAACAGCATGCGCATCTGCGCCGACATCTGTTTGCCGACGGTGCATGACCAGTGCTGGACGTTGGCGGCATACCGCGCGCGCGGCGGTTATTATGCGCTGGAAAAAATCGTGCGCGAGCAAGTTGAGCCGGGGGCGATTATTGAAGTTTTGAAAACCGCCAACTTGCGCGGGCGCGGCGGGGCGGGGTTTCCGCTGGGCATTAAATGGAGTTTCATGCCGCGCAACGCGCCGGGGCAGAAATATGTGGTGTGCAACTCAGACGAGGGCGAACCGGGCACCTGCAAAGACCGCGACATTCTGCGCTACAACCCGCACGCGCTGATTGAAGGCATGGCGATTGGCGGGTATGCGATGGGCGCCACGGTTGGCTACAACTACATTCGCGGCGAATTCTGGCAGCCGTATCAGCGCATGGAAAGCGCGTTGGGCGAGGCGTACGCCGCCGGGTTGTTGGGCAAGAACCTGTGCGGCGGCGGTTTTGATTTTGACTTATACAACCACCTCGGCGCCGGCGCCTATATCTGCGGCGAAGAAACCGCGCTGTTGGAATCTTTGGAAGGCAAAAAGGGGCAGCCGCGTTTCAAGCCGCCGTTTCCCGCGGTGTTCGGTTTGTATGGCAAACCGACCACCATTAACAACACCGAATCGTTCGCTTCGGTGCCGGCCATTTTGCGCGGCGGCGGCGATTGGATGAACGGCGATTGGTTTCGCAACCTCGGCGTAGACAACTCCGGCGGCGTGAAAATCTTTTCGGTCACCGGGCATGTTGAACACCCCGGCAACTATGAAATTAAAATGGGCACTCCGTTTCGCGAACTGCTGCAGATGGCGGGCGGCGTGTGGAACGGGCGCGCGCTCAAAGCGGTCATCCCCGGCGGCTCGTCGGTGCCGGTGTTGCCGGCGGACCTCATCATGCGCGCCAACATGGATTACGACTCCCTGCAACAACACGGCTCCGCGCTCGGCGCCGGCTCGGTCATTGTGATGGATGACAGCACCGACATGGTCGCGGTGCTGGAAAGATTGGCGGCCTTTTACTTTGAGGAATCATGCGGTCAATGTACCCCCTGCCGCGAAGGCACCGGCTGGCTCTATCGCATTCTGCGGCGCATCAATCAAGGTCGCGGGAGTTTGCAAGATTTAGATATTTTATTGGATGTCGCCAACCGCATTGAAGGGCGTACGATCTGCGCGTTGGGAGACGCCGCGGCTTGGCCCGTGCAAAGTTTTCTCAAGCATTTCCGGTATGAGTTTGAAAATAAAATTGAAAACAACGTTGAAAACAAAAATCACCGAGCGCGCGGCGAGATGACAAGCGCGCCGCTTCGCCTCGCCACCCCGTCGCCAGCGGCCTGAAATTGCAGCATGAGCGCGTCCACCACCATTGAAATCAACGGCAAACGCGTTGCCGCCGAACTCGGCGAAATGCTGATTAAAGCGAGCGACCGAGCGGGCATTTATATCCCGCGATTTTGTTATCACGAACAACTATCCATCGCCGCCAACTGCCGCATGTGTTTAGTGGAAGTGGAAAAAGCGCCGAAGCCGCTGCCGGCTTGCGCGACTCCGGTCACTGAGGGTATGAAAGTATTCACCGCTTCCAAGTTGGCGCGCGAGGCGCAGCAAGGCACCCTGGAATTCCTGCTCATCAATCACCCGCTGGATTGCCCGGTTTGCGACCAAGGCGGCGAATGCCCGTTGCAAGATCAAGCGATGGGCTACGGCAAAGACGCTTCCCGCTTCACCGAACGCAAGCGCGCGGTGCCGAGCCACGACTTGGGTCCGTTAGTCGCCACCGAAATGACGCGCTGCATCCATTGCACTCGTTGCGTGCGCTTTGGCGAGGAAATTGCCGGGCTCATGGAATTTGGTTTTCCGGGGCGCAACGAAGCCGCGCATATCGCCACCTTTTTGAATCGCACTTTAGACTCCGAAGTTTCCGGCAACATGATTGACTTGTGTCCGGTCGGCGCGCTGACTTCCAAGCCATACCGCTTCGCCGCCCGTTCCTGGGAACTGGAAAATCACCGCAGCATTAGTCCGCATGATTGCGTCGGCAGCAATATCAACATCCAAACTTTGCGCGGTCGGGTTGAGCGCGTGTTGCCGATTGAAAACCCGCAGGTTAATTCGTGCTGGCTGGCTGACCGCGACCGATATAGTTATCAGGCGGTGAACAGCGCGCAACGGCTGCGCAAACCGTTAATCAAACAGCGCGGCGCATGGCAACCGGTGAGTTGGGAGAATGCTTTGCAATTCGCTTGCGCCGGCATTAACAAAGCGGGCGGCGTTGCCAGTGGCGTTGCCGGCGGCTCTGAACTCGGCGTGTTAGCCGGCTACACCTCCACCTTAGAAGAGTACTACTTGTTGCAAAAATTGGCGCGCGCCTTGGGCAGCAACCACATTGACCATCGCCTGCAGCAACGCGATTTTCGCGATGACGCGGTGACGGATTTGCCAATCTCGGAAGTACCCATCCACCAATTTGACGACCTGCGCGCCGCTTTGTTGGTCGGCTCCAATCTGCGCAAAGAGCAGCCGCTGTTGGCGTTGCGGCTACGCGCGGCGGCGCGCAACCTTGCCGATGGACGCGGCGGCGCGCGCATCAGCGTCCTCAACCCGCTCGCCTATGCACAAAATTTCGCGGTGGAAACCGCCGTTTCGGTGGGCGCACAACTGCCGGCGCGACTGGCCGGCGTGGCCGCGCAACTCGCCGCCAAGCGCGGCGCAGTGTTGCCCGATGATATCCAGCAATGGGTGGATGCAACGCAGCCGGCGGCGCCGGCCATCGCCGACAGTTTGCTTGCGGCGGGCGCCGATGGCGTGGTGCTACTCGGCGCCTTGGCGCAACAACACGCCGACGCCAGCGCCATCAAAGGCATCGCTCAGTGGCTTTGTCACACCGCCGGCAGTCGCTTGGCGATTCTGCCTCCCGGCAACAGCGTGGCCGCGTGGCGCGCCGGTTGCGTGCCGCGCCCGGCGGCGCCGGCCGAGACTGGCGCAACCGCCGCAACTGCCGGCGGCGGATATAACGTCGCCGCGATGTTTGACAATTTGCTCCGCGCCTACCTGCTGTTGGCGACCGACCCGGAACTGGACTGCATTCACGGCAACGCCGGCAAGGCTTTGCGCAACGCCGAGTTTGTCGCGTGCATCACCGCCTATCAAAGCGAAGCCGCGCGGGAGTATGCCGATGTGTTGTTGCCGATGGCGGCGTTTACCGAATCATCCGGCACTTTCATCAACTGCGAAGGGCGCGCGCAACCAGCCCACGCGGCAACTTCCCCGTTGGGCGAATCGCGTCCGGCGTGGAAAATCTTGCGGGTGTTAGGCAATTTCTTTGACTTGCCCGGGTTTGATTATGTAACGCTGCCCGAGGTGACCGCGGAGGTTGGTTTGGATTCGCCGACAACCCCGAACGCGCGGCGCGCGTGGCTCATTCCGCCGCCACCGCCGCCGCAAGCCGCCCAGCGCGGCTTGGGCGTACAGCGTTTGTTGGATATGCCGATATATCGCGGCGACCAAATCGTGCGCAACGCGCCGGCGCTGCAAAAAACCGCCGACAACCCGCCGCCGGCGGTGCGCATGAATCAGGCAATGATGGAGCAGTACGGTTTCGCGGTCGGCGAACAAGTGGTGTTGCGAGACGATACCGGCAGCGCGTGCCTGCCGCTACAAGTTGACCGGCGCGTGCCGCAAGATTGCGTCTATGTGCCGGCGGGCTATCCACAAACCGCTCAGCTGGGCGGCGCGGCGGCGGTAACTTTGGAGAAGGCATGATGAAAGCGTTGCCCAATCTCTGGCGAGAAGTTTTGCAAGCGGCGCGCGCGCGATGAGGGAGTATTTCTTTTGGCTGACCGCTTGGCTGCCGCACAATCTGCAAGTCACGATGTGGGTGTTGACCAAAATCGTCGCCATTCTGGCGCCGCTGATGTTGTGCGTCGCGTATTTCACCTTTGCCGAACGCAAACTGATTGGCTATATGCAAATTCGGGTCGGCCCCAATCGGGTGGGACCCAGAGGATGGCTGCAACCAATCGCGGACGCGCTCAAATTGATGATGAAGGAAATCATCATTCCCAGTCGCGCCAACCGATTTTTATTCCTCACGGCGCCGCTGTTGTCGCTCGGTCCGGCGCTGGCGGCGTGGGCGGTCATTCCGTTCAGCGATGGCTTAGTGCTTGCCGATATTGATGCCGGCTTGCTCTACATTCTCGCGCTCACTTCCATGGGGGTTTATGGCGTGCTAGTCGCCGGCTGGGCGTCCAACTCCAAATATGCATTTTTGGGGGCGATGCGCTGCGCGGCGCAAATCGTGGCGTACGAAATCGCCATGGGCTTCGCCTTGGTGGGCGTGCTGATGGTGGCGGGCAGCCTCAACCTGCGCGACATTGTATTGGGGCAATCCGGCAGTATGCTGCACTGGTATTGGTTGCCGTTGTTGCCACTGCTGGTGGTTTATTTCATCGCCGGCGTCGCCGAAACCAATCGCGCGCCGTTTGATGTCGCCGAAGGAGAATCGGAAATCGTCGCCGGTTTTCATGTTGAATATTCCGGCATGGCGTTCGCGGTGTTCTTTTTGGCGGAATACGCCAACATGATTTTAATCGCGGCGCTCACCGTGCTGATGTTCTTCGGCGGTTGGCTGCCGCCGCTTGAAGTCGCGCCGTTTACCTGGCTGCCGCCGCTCATGTGGTTCGGCGTCAAAACCTCGTTGGTGGCGTTTCTCTTTCTGTGGTTTCGCGCCACCTTCCCCCGCTACCGCTACGACCAGATTATGCGCCTCGGCTGGAAGGTGTTGATTCCAATCACCTTGCTGTGGATTGTGGTGCTGGGAATGGTAAAATTTTACACTCCGATTGGTGTGTGGTTCGCCTAATCCGTTTAGCGAGCATGCCCGGCGGTCGTATTGGTTAAGCGAGAGATCACATGCGCATTGATATCAAACAACTTTACAAGACCTTTACGCTCAAGGATTTGCGCAGCGGCATGCGCGTCACCGCTCGGCGGCTGTTCAGCCGCAAAATCACCCTGCTGTATCCGCAGGAAAAAACGCCGAAATCACCGCGTTTTCGCGGGCTGCATGCGTTGCGCCGCTATGCGAATGGCGAAGAGCGTTGCATTGCCTGTAAATTATGCGAAGCGGTTTGCCCGGCGTTGGCGATCACCATCGACTCCGAACCACGCGACGACCACACGCGCCGCACCACCCGCTACGACATTGACCTGTTCAAATGCGTCTACTGCGGCTTCTGCGAAGAGGCTTGCCCGGTGGATGCGATTGTGATGACCGACATCCATGAATTTCACATGGAGAAAGCCGATGAACGCTGGATTGACAAATCGCATTTGCTGGCAATCGGCGATCAATACGAATCACAAATCGCCGCCGCGCGCAAACAGGATGCGCCGTATCGGTGAAAATAACAACGGTGCGATCAATATGCAAACCACGGCATCACGCAAAATTCTCGCGCCGCGCAATCGCACATTGCGATGCAGTGAAACGGAGTTAAAAGAACTGAGCGACCAGTTGCTCACCTTAAATGCGCCGACCTCGTTAACAAACCTGCGCGACAAAATTATTCAGCAGGATATTTTTGCTACGGCTGACCATTTGCCGGCCGCCTTTGTGGATTTATTGATTCTCGACCCGCCGTATAACTTGACCAAAAACTATAACGGCGAAACTTTTATCGAGAAAGACAAAATGGAATACGCGAAATGGTTTGACAAAGTTCTGGCGGCACTCGAGCGCACCTTAAAACCAACCGCATCAATTTATGTGTGCGCTGATTGGAAGACCTCAATCGTAATCGCGCCAATTTTGGAAGAGCATTTTCAAATTAAAAATCGCATCACTTGGGAGCGCGAAAAGGGACGCGGCGCAAAAACCAATTGGAAAAACAATATTGAAGATATTTGGTTTTGCGTAATGGGCAAAGAATATTTTTTTAATGTGGATGCCGTTAAACTCAAACGCAAAGTACTGGCGCCCTATACGCAAAACGGGCTGCCAAAGGATTGGCGAGCGGAAGCGGACGGCAACTTTCGTCTCACGCACCCTTCCAATGTGTGGACTGATATATCCATTCCGTTTTGGTCTATGGCGGAAAACACCGACCACCCTACACAGAAGCCGGAGAAACTAATCGCAAAACTCATTCTCGCCAGCAGCCGCCGCGGCGATATGGTGTTAGACCCGTTTTTGGGAAGCGGCACCACTGCGGTATCAGCGACAAAATTGAATCGCCATTTCGTTGGCGTTGAAATCAATCGCGAATACTGTTGCTGGGGGCTGAAACGATTGCGCCAAGCGGCGGGCGATAATAAGATTCAGGGCTATGCGGACGGTGTTTTTTGGGAGCGCAACTCGCTTCCTCTGCGACCCAAATCAATTGCCAAGCAACAAGCATTGCTGTGAAATCCAACTATTTTTACGGTGATGCTTGCGCACGAACCGCGCAAAAAATAACCGTCGCCATCAATAGCGAGCCCGATTTTTGTCTGCAGTAACTGCAACCAGTCCGCGCGCGGCCGGTGATGCGATTCAATCATTAATAGAACGCAAATTTGAAAATGCAATTGGCGGATGGTGCGCCGAATACTCAGCGTCTTTTGCGCGTCGTGCAATGG
>JAHRAW010000043.1 GCA_020027415.1 Gammaproteobacteria bacterium | reverse complement strand
GGTGTATTAAGCAGGCAACCCGAGTGGATTACCCGCACTAGGCAGTAGATTGTGAGGGAATATAACCCAATTATTCATCTTGTCAAGGTTTATTTTGCTGCACTATGGGGTAGATTGTGCGGGAATGTAACCAACCTAAGCGGCAATGTCAAGTGATATTTGGAGCAAATTGGGGTTCTCGCATGAAGATTCCAGATTAAACCGAGCGCGGGAATGATGAATGGGTGACTGCGGATTGCGGTTAATCTTGCGGCGCTTGCCAAGCGTCTGGCATGACGATGCCGTCGCCAAAGAACCAGGCTTCCATTTGCGCGGCGAGGTATTTTTTGTGGTCGGCGTTTAGCGGGTTGAGTTTGTATTCGTTGATGAGGATGGTTTGCTGGCGCAGCCATTCTTGCCACGCTTGCTGGGAAACATTGTCGTATAAACGCTTGCCGAGTTCGCCGTGCCATGGGGCGAATTCCAAGCCGTCGGCGTGTTTGCCTAATTTTACGCAGAATACGGTGCGCTTCATGGCGTTGCGTTGTCTAATCGGTTGCGGTTGCGGTTGCGGGTGCGGGTGCGGGTTGCAGCATGCGCGTGACCGCCATTATGGCATAATAACGCATCCAACGGTTGCGATTGCGGTATGGCGCGAGTGGCGCGCCGCCCGGTGCATTCTCCGCCACCCATCGCTTGCCACCAAACCTACCAACAACGAATGAACGCGAACACGAACTTGGGTAACGCCGCGCGAGTGGTTGCGCTGTCAATTGCATACTGCGCGCTGGCAACGCTGGCGCCGCCGCTGCAAGCCGACCGCCACACGCATATAAAATGGGCGATTGCCGAATTCGGCGAACCGCTCTACGCCGACGGCATTGCGCATTTCCCGTATGCCGACCCCACCGCCCGCAAAGGCGGGGCGATTGTGTTGAGCGACTTCGGCTCGTTTGATACGCTCAATTTTTATGTGCAGAAGGGCGAATGGCCCAGCAGCATCGGCATCGTGTATGACAACTTGATGACCGGTTCCGCCGATGAGATTGACGGGCTGTATGGCTTAATCGCCGAAACTGTGGAATACCCCGACGACAAAACCTGGGCGATTTTCACGTTGCGCGAAGCGGCGGTGTATCACGACGGCAAGCCCATCATCGCCGCCGATTTCGTGCATGCGTTTGACACCATTAAGCAACACGGCCGACCGTTCATCCAATCTTTTTATTCGGATGTGCTGAGCGCGAGCGCGCTGTCCGACAAACGCTTGAAGTTCACCTTCGCCACCCGCGACCGCATGAAGCCGATTACCATCGTCGCCGGGCTGTCGCCGTTGCCGCTGCATTACTGGCGGGATAAAGATGTTACCGCCTCCACTTTGACGCCGCCGCTGTCCAGCGGTCCGTATCGCATTAAACATTTGCAGCCGGGGCGCGCCATCACTTATCAGCGGGTCGCCGATTATTGGGGCAAGGATCTGCCGATTAAACGCGGCTTGCATAACATTGATCAAATCCGCTATGAATATTATCGGGATTTAACGGTGGAGTTTGAAGCCTTCAAGGCCGGGGAAATTGACTTTCGCCAAGAAAACAGCGCCAAGCGGTGGGTGACCGAATACGACATCGCCGCAGTGGAGACCGGCGAAATTGTGAAAGAAACGCCGCCGAATCGGCGACCGCGCGGTATGAGCGGCTATTTCTTCAACTTGAAACGCGAAAAGTTCGCCGATATTCGGCTGCGCGAAGCGTTGATGACGCTGTATGACTTTGAAGCCATTCAGCGCACTTTGTTATACGGTCAATATAAACGCATCGCCAGTTATTTTCCCAATTCCGAATACGGCGCGGCGGGCGCGCCAAGCGCGGCGGAGCAAGCGATTTTGGCGCCTTTTGCAGCGCAACTTCCGCCCGCCACCAGGCAACGCGAGTTTGTGCCGCCGCGCAGCGACGGCGGCGGTCGCAACCGCGCCAATAAACGGCGCGCGCTAAGCCTGTTCCAACAAGCCGGCTGGCATCTGCAAAACGGCAAATTGGTGTCCGCCGCCACCGGCGAACAGTTTCAACTGGAACTGATGACCGCGTATCCGGAATCGCAGCGTTTGGCGTTGCCGTACATAGAGGCGCTTAAAAAAACCGGCATCAACGCATCGCTTCGCTTAGTGGATACTTCACAATGGCGCGTGCGCATCCACGACTCTGATTTTGATTTATGGGTCGGCGCGCTCAATTTTTTCCCGCCGCCCGGCACTGAACTGAAAAGTTTTTTCGGCTCCGAATCGGCGGACATTCGCGGCGGCAATTCCGGCGGCATTAAAAATCCGGTGGTGGACGCGCTGATTGAACAAATCATCGCCGCCGCGGATCTGCCGACCATGCACACCGCCAGCCGAGCCTTGGATCGGGTGATGCTGTGGAATCACTATGTGATACCGAGTTATTACAACGATGTCGCCTGGCTCGCCTACTGGAACCGATTCAGCCGCCCAGCGCGCCGCCCGCACTATAACGTAGGCTTCCCCGCCAGTTGGTGGATTGATG
>JAHRAW010000032.1 GCA_020027415.1 Gammaproteobacteria bacterium | reverse complement strand
GCGTGGGGGTCGCGCGCCGCATAAACCAGCCGCGCGATGCGGGCGTGCAGGATGGCGCCGGCGCACATGATGCACGGCTCCAAAGTAACATACAAATTCGCATGGCAGAGTCGGTGGTTGCCGATGGTGGCGGCGGCTTGGCGAATCGCCAACATTTCGGCGTGCGCGGTCGGGTCGCGCAAGCCAATCGTTTGGTTGTATCCGCGCCCGATGATTTGGTCGTGCAGCGTCACCACCGCACCGACCGGCACTTCCGCCGCGGCGCGCGCCTGCTGCGCCAACCGCAAAGCGACTTGCATATATTTCCGGTCGCTCGCTGGGGTTGCGCTTGGCGGGATGGTTGGCGGCGGCATGGGCGGAGTTGGCACGCCGTTATTCCCATTCAATGGTTGCCGGCGGCTTGCTGGAAATATCATAAGTAACGCGACTGATACCGCGCACTTCGTTGATAATGCGGTTGGCAATGACGGCTAAAATTTCGTTGGGAATTCGCGACCAGTTGGCGGTCATAAAATCTTCGCTCTCCACCGCGCGCAACGCCAACACATATCCGTACGCGCGATTGTCGCCGACCACGCCGACCGATTTGACCGGCAACAACACCGCAAAAGCCTGGCTGATTTGCTGATACAAATCATGCTTCTCCAGTTCCTCCAAATAAATCGCATCGGCGTGCCGCAGCATATCGGCGAATTCCGCTTTCACTTCACCGAGAATGCGAACCCCCAAGCCCGGACCGGGAAACGGGTGGCGATTGATAATTTTCGTCGGCAGTCCGAGTTGCAAACCGATTTTCCGCACCTCGTCTTTGAATAACTCGCGCAACGGCTCCAACAATTTCAGTTTCATCCGTTGCGGCAACCCGCCGACATTGTGATGCGATTTGATGACCTGCGCATGCCCATGCCGCCCGCCCGCCGACTCAATCACATCCGAATAAATGGTGCCTTGCGCAAGCCATTTGGCATCATCTATCGCCGCCGCTTGTTGCTCAAAGATTTCCACGAATAAATTGCCGATGGCTTTGCGTTTCTGCTCCGGGTCGGCAACGCCGTGCAGGCGGGCGAGGAACTGTTCTTCCGCCTGCACGCGAATCACCTTCACCCCCAGCTCGGCAAAAGTTTGCATCACCACATCGCCTTCATGCAACCGCAACAATCCGGTATCCACAAAAATGCAAGTCAACTGCGCGCCAATCGCGCGTTGCAACAACACCGCCGCGACCGCGGAATCAACGCCGCCGGACAGCCCCAATATCACCGCATCCTTGCCAACCCGTTGGCGAATGGTTTGCACTAGTTGATCAATGATATTGTCGGCGCGCCAATCGCTGCCGCAGCCGCACACGCCATGCACAAACCGCGCCAACATGGCTTTGCCCTGCTTAGTGTGAGTCACTTCCGGATGAAACTGCACGCCGAAATAGTTGCGCGTTTCATCGGCAATCGCCGCATACGGAGAATTGGCGCTGGCGGCAATCACCGCAAAACCCGGCGGCAACGCGGTTACGCGATCGCCATGGCTCATCCACACTTCCAACGCCGCATCGCGCTCGCCCAATAACGAATTGGATTGACAAATTTTGATTCGCGCCGCGCCGTATTCATGTTGCGCCGCGTTTTCCACCGCCCCGCCCAACTGCGCAACCATCGTCTGCATGCCGTAGCAAATGCCGAGGATGGGTTTGCCCATAGTGAAAATTTCAGCGGGCGCAGTCGGCGAGTCGGCGGGTTGTTTTTCATCGCCGCCAGCCGCAGACACCGAAGCCGGTCCGCCGGAAAGAATGAACCCATTCGGCTTGAACGCAACCATCTCATCAACCGCCGCCGCGCACGAATAAATCTCGCAATACACCCCCAACTCACGCACCTTACGCGCGATGAGTTGGGTATATTGCGCGCCGAAATCTAAGATGAGAATGCGGTCGGACATGAAAATGAAAAGAAAAACGGGGCGACCGATTTGGTTGCGCCCCGCTTGATTAGTGGATTAGCAGCGAAAAGGCGGGCGATTCCAATTGCCCCGCTTTTTATTGATCTTCGGGCTTATCATCCAGCCGCCCAGTGTATAACGCCCAGAAATAAATAATCAGGGTCGGAATACCGACAGCCAAACCAAACCATCCGATTGGGTCCATAATCACCTCCGCAGAAAAGAAGACACGATTAAACAAGCACCTACGATGGTCAAACTATATACCGCAATATCCCACATTTCAAATGCGCCGTGCAAGATCGCGCCGGCAAATAAAACCAGCCCTAAATTGCGCATAAAAGCGGGGAATTCTCTTAAATCAAATCGCATTGGCGTGGA
>JAHRAW010000024.1 GCA_020027415.1 Gammaproteobacteria bacterium | reverse complement strand
TTGCGAGAACTGAATTATGCCTAAAATGACTCCCAGCGAGGCTTTCGTTGAAACTTTAGCCGCCAACGGCGTGACCGAAATTTTCGGCATTATGGGCTCCGCGTTTATGGATGCGATGGATATCTTTGCGCCAGCCGGCATCCGCCTCATTTCGGTTGTGCATGAGCAGGGCGCCGGGCATATGGCGGACGGCTATGCGCGCGTCAGCGGTCGGCACGGCGTGGTCATCGGGCAGAACGGGCCGGGCATCAGCAACTGCGTAACCGCCATCGCGGCGGCGTATTGGGCGCATTCGCCGGTGGTGATGATCACCCCGGAAAGCGGCACCATGGGCATGGGCTTGGGCGGTTTTCAGGAGGCAAATCAGTTGCCGATGTTTCAAGAATTCGTCAAGTATCAAGGGCATGTCAACAACCCCAAGCGCATCGCCGAATTCACCGCGCGTTGTTTTGATCGCGCACTATCGGATCTCGGTCCAACTCAATTGAATATCCCGCGCGATTATTTCTACGGCGATGTGGAAGTGGAAATACCGCAACCGATGCGCGTGGACCGCGGCGCCGGCGGCGAACGCACCTTGAACCAAGCCGCGCAATTGTTAGCCGCGGCGAAATTTCCGGTGATTATCGCCGGCGGCGGCGTGGTGATGGCCGACGCGATGGCGGATTGCATTGCGTTAGCCGAATTGCTCGGCGCGCCGGTGGTGAATAGTTACCTGCACAACGATTCGTTCCCCGCCAGCCATCCGTTGTGGTGCGGTCCGTTGGGCTATCAAGGTTCCAAAGCCGCGATGAAAATTATCAGCAAAGCGGATGTGGTGTTGGCACTCGGCACGCGCCTCGGTCCGTTCGGCACCTTGCCGCAATACGGGTTGGATTATTGGCCTCAAGATGCGCAAATCATTCAGGTAGATGCCGACCACAAAATGCTCGGGCTGGTGAAGAAAATTTCGGTCGGCGTGTGCGGCGATGCCGGCGCCGCCGCCCAATCTTTATGCCAACGACTCGGCGACTTAACGCTCCAATGCAGCCACAACCGCGCAGCGCGCAGCGCGATCATCGCGGATGAAAAAGCCGCCTGGGAAACCGAATTAGATAACTGGTTTCACGAGCAAGACGAGTACAGCCTGGCGATGATTGCCCAACAACGCAAAGAAGCCGGCAACTGGCTGCATCCGCGGCAAGTGTTGCGCGAACTGGAAAAAGCCATGCCGCCGCACGCGATGGTGTCCACCGACATCGGCAACATCAACGCGGTCGCCAACAGTTATTTGCGCTTTGAACAGCCGCGCAGTTTCTTCGCGCCGATGAGTTGGGGCAACTGCGGGTATGCGCTGCCCACCATCATCGGCGCCAAGTGCGCGGCGTTGGCGGAGGGCAAAGACCGCCCGGCGATTGCCTACGCCGGCGACGGCGCGTGGACGATGAGCATGTCCGAACTAATCACCAGCGTGCGCCATAAAATTCCGGTGACCGGGGTGGTCTTTCATAACCGTCAATGGGGCGCCGAGAAAAAGAATCAGGTGGATTTCTATGGGCATCGTTTTGTCGCCGACGAATTGCAGAATCAAAACTTCACCGCCATCGCCAAGGCGATGGGCGCCGAAGGCATTGCGGTGGATCAGTTGGCAGACGTCGGTCCGGCGCTCGCCAAAGCGGTGGATTTGCAGATGAACGCAGGCAAAAGCGCGGTGGTGGAAATCATGTGCACGCGCGAGTTAGGCGACCCCTTCCGCCGCGACGCGCTGTCCGCGCCGGTGCGGCATTTGGCTAAGTATAAGAAGTATGTGTAACTCGCAAACGCGATAAATCATGCGTCGCCGCGCCGCTTTTTTGCTACTCGTTTCGCTGGTAATCGCGCCGGCTGTCGCCACCGCCGCCGAACAAAGATTTAACGCCGGGTTTATCGCTTTGCCGGGCGGCGCGCAAAGCCCGCCAATGGGGGTTTGGTATCCCAGCAACAGCGTTGAAACCGAGGGGAAATTGGGTCCTTTCGTGGCGGATTGGGCGTGGCAAGGCGCGACAGCGAACGGGATTTTTCCGCTAATTATTTTGTCGCACGGACGCTCCGGACGATATCGCAATCATCGACAAACCGCCGCCACCTTGGCGCGACACGGGTATATCGTGCTCGCCCCTGAGCATGCGCGCGATGCGGAAATGACTTCGGCGCGAACATTCGTGCCGCTGATCACCCATCGCGCCGCCGAATTAAAAATCGCTTGGTCGGCAATTCAAGCGCACCCGATGATTGGAAAAATTGCAGACCTAAATCGCCTCGGCGCAGTCGGTTATTCGCTCGGCACAATTACTGCGCTGTACGCCGGCGGCTCAACGCCGCAAGTGGAACTGGTTCGGCAACACTGCACGCAACACTATGAAAAAGACATCAATTTTTGCGGCGATGATTGGCGGCAAAAATTCTTTGCGCGGATTCGCGCCACGGTGGCATGGTTGCAAGCAAAGGGCGTCCTAAAACCGCAACCCAAAAACACTGGCCAGAATACGCAGGAAAATCCTAACGCCGCGGAATTTTCGCCGCTGGCGGCACCGCTCCATTTTTCCGCTATCGCCTTAGTGGCGCCGGTTGGCGCGCCTTTTTCGCGCGCCGCAATGCAACAACAAAACGCGAAACTCGCTCTGTTTCGTCTTGGCGACGACCAACTACTACGCTATCCATATCACGCCGAATATTTACATACCCAGCTCGGCGACAAAGCGCATGTGTATAAAACCTTCGCGCAGGTTCATCACCATGCTTTTATTTCACCGTTCCCGCAGTGGCTGTTGGAGATGGAAGAAATTTCAGTCGCCATGGATCCGGAAAATTTTAACCGCGCTGATTTCATTCGCCGCATAAACAATGATATTGTAGATTTTTTTAACCATCATTTATAAGGCCAAGAAAAGTTACGC
>JAHRAW010000002.1 GCA_020027415.1 Gammaproteobacteria bacterium | reverse complement strand
AGCAAACCACTTGGCAAGGCAACTTGTTCACCTACGCCATGCCCACCAGCGATGATACCTTCGCCTACGGCGTGCAGTTTGAACCCAACGAAGATTGGCAAATGCGTTTCTCAGTCGCCGATTCTTCGTACGCCGAAACCCCGGCCGACCCGTATTACCGCATGCAAGTGGAATATCGCTTCTAACTGATTAACCACTTAACGGACGGCAACGCGAAAACACCAGCGGGGGCAACCGAAAAGGTCGCCCCCGCTTAATTTTTAGCCGTCATTTCCACCCAACCATACCTCGTCATTCCCGCTTAACAGATCGCGGGAATGCCGCAGAGGAGACGGGGGCGCAACTGAACCGGTCGCTTGTTTCATTTCGCCGCCTCCGGTTGCAGAATCGTATCGCAGGCGGGTTGGTTGGCGTGGGCGCGTGGGTGGTCGCGCGTGGCGTGCAAGCCGCGGCTTTCTTTGCGTAGCCGCGCGCTGCGCACGGTGAGTTCGGCGACTAATACCAGATTGCGCAGTTCAATTAAGTCATTACTCACCCGAAAGTGGCTATAAAAATCGCGAATCTCTGCCTGCAATAGTTGGATGCGATGGGCCGCGCGCGTGAGGCGTTTGTCGGTGCGCACGATGCCGACATAATCCCACATGCAGCGGCGCAGTTCGTCCCAGTTATGCGCCACCACGATGCGCTCGTCCGGGTCGGCAACTTGGCTTTCATCCCATTTCGGCAGGTTTGGATAGGGCTCAAACTGGGCGCTTTGATGCGCGCGTTGAATCCGCTTGGCGCAGGTTTCGGCAAACACCAAACATTCCAACAATGAATTACTCGCCAACCGATTGGCGCCGTGCAGTCCGGTATAACTGGTTTCACCGATGGCGTACAGGTTGGCAATATCGGTTTGCCCGTGCAGGTTGGTCAGCACGCCGCCGCAGGTATAGTGCGCCGCCGGCACCACCGGCAACGGCTCGCGCGTCATGTCCAAACCGAGTTCACGGCAACGCGCGGCAATGGTCGGGAAATGCTTGCCGATGAACTGCGGCGACTTGTGGCTAATGTCTAAAAAAACATTGTCGCAGCCGTTGATTTTCATCTCCAAATCAATCGCGCGGGCGACGATATCCCGTGGCGCCAACTCCGCGCGCGCGTCATACTTCGGCATGAAACGCCGCCCATCGGCATGCACTAATTTCCCGCCTTCGCCGCGCACCGCCTCAGAAATCAGCAGCGATTTTGCATGCGGGTGATACAAACAAGTCGGATGAAACTGCACGAATTCCATATTCGCCACCCGACAGCCGGCGCGCCAGGCCATGGCAATGCCGTCGCCGGTGGAGGTGTCGGGGTTGCTGGTGTAGAGATAAATTTTACTGGCGCCGCCGGTTGCCAACACCAGATGCTGCCCCGGCACGGCAATGGTTTGTTTGCGCTTCAAATCCAACGCATATACGCCAAGGCAAGCCCGATGATTTGGTTTGGCCTTTGATTTGCGCGGTTGTTGCTGCGATTGTTGCGGCGCCGGCTTTGACGTGGTGATTAGGTCAATGGCGATATGATTCTCCAACAAGGTGATGCACGGATGCTTGCGCACCATCTGTTCAAGCGTCACTTCAACTTCCACCCCGGTGGCGTCGGCGGCATGAATCACGCGGCGATGGCTATGCCCGCCTTCGCGGGTGAGGTGAAATTCGTGGTTGTCGCTAGGCTGCTTGGCGCGGGTTTTGGTTTTAGTTGCGGTGTTAGTTTGGTCGCGCAAACTGAAACTAACGCCGCGTTCAATCAGCCACTGAATCGCGCCCGGCGCGTGCTTGACCACAAACTCAACCGTTTGTCGGTTACATAAGCCGCCGCCGGCTTCTAAGGTATCTTCAATATGCGAGCGAAACGAATCGCCCTCGCCAAGCACCGCGGCAATTCCGCCTTGCGCATACCGCGTGGAGCCTTCATCCAACAGCGATTTGGACAAAATGGTGACGCCAATGCCATCGTCCGCCAGCCGCAACGCCAACGACAAGCCGGCAAGCCCGCCGCCGATTACCACCACGGGATTCAAGGTTTCGGACCAGGTTTCAGACATCAGCGGATACGCCAAGTGCGAGAAAGGGAGTGCCGCATGATACCCAATCCCAGCACGCCGCAAGCCGCCGCCGTTGCAAATTTTGCCGCGCCCGGCGGGTAAAATGGGGTAGTATAGGCACTTGGCATGGCGCACTTGCCGAGCATCGCAACCATCGTAGCCACCGCACTCACCGCACCGAGCGCCGCGCCACCGCCGACCACTTTGCGACCAACCAACCACGATGGCAAAAATTCTTGTCTTGCACGGTCCCAACCTAAATTTGTTGGGCGCTCGCGAACCGCAGCATTACGGCGCCGTCAGCCTCGCGGAGATCAATCAAACTTTGCAAAAATTAGCCAAAGCCGACCGCCATGAAATGTTGTGCCGACAGAGCAACGCGGAAAGCGAGTTGCTGGATTGGGTGCAGCAAGCGACTGCGGAGCGGGTTGATTTCATGCTCATCAATCCGGCCGCGTTTACTCACACCAGCGTTGCGCTGCGCGATGCGTTGGCGGCGGCGGCAATCCCTTTTATTGAAATTCATTTGTCCAATGTATATGCCCGCGAGCCGTTTCGCCATCGTTCCTATTTTTCCGATTTGGCGGTGGGCGTGATTACTGGGTTGGGCGCGCCGGGCTATGAATTCGCTTATCGCGCGGCGGTGCACTATTTGGGTGCGCGCGCTGCCGATTCCGCCGCCGCCGCGCATTAACGCACCGCGCGATTTTATCACTCGTCACCGAACCGACCATGGATTTACGCAAAGTCAAAAAACTGATTGAGTTGTTTGAAGACTCCAAATTAGTGGAGATAGAGATTGCTGAGGGCGACAACCGCATTCGCTTGAGTCGGGGCATCGTCCAACCGCCAATAACAGCGGCGGCGGCATCGCCATTGCCGACCGCGCCCGCCGCGCAATCGGCGAACGATAGTCCCGCCGCTACTGCAGATGCGCCGACTGGAGAGGTGGTGGTGTCGCCGTTGGTCGGCACTTTCTACGATGCGCCGTCGCCGCAGGATAAGCCGTATGTCACGCTTGGTTCGGTGGTGAAGGTGGGCGATACGCTGTGCTTGATTGAAGCGATGAAGACATTCAATCAAGTGGAAGCGGAAATTGCCGGCGTGGTCAGCGCGATTCATAAGCGCAACGGCGACCCGGTGGAATATGGAGAGCCGGTGTTTGTGATTGAGCGCGCGCCTGATGCAAACGATTAAAAAATTAGTCATCGCCAACCGCGGCGAAATCGCGCTGCGCATCTTGCGCGCCTGCCGCCGGCTCGGAATTCGCACCGTTGCCTTGTATTCAGATGTGGATGGCGATGCCAAATATGTGCGGTTGGCGGATGAGTCGGTGTGCATCGGTCCGGCGGCGGCGGTGCACAGTTATCTGAATAGCGCATCGGTTATTTCCGCCGCCGAAGTAACCGAAGCCAACGCGATTCATCCGGGCTACGGGTTTTTATCGGAAAACGCCGACTTCGCGGAACAAGTGGAGCAGAGCGGGTTTATTTTTGTCGGACCGCGTCCGCAAACCATTCGCGTGATGGGCGATAAAATTTCCGCCATCCGCACCATGCGCGAAGCCGGCGTGCCGTGCGTGCCGGGCTCGGATGGGGCGATTCCGGACGACCCGCAGCAAGCGTTGGCGTTGGCGCAGCAAATTGGCTTTCCGTTGATGCTAAAAGCCAGCGGCGGCGGCGGCGGCAAGGGCATGCGGGTGGTGCGCGAAGCCGCGCAACTGTCGGAGGCGATTGCGATGACGCGCAAAGAAGCGGCCGCGGCGTTTGGCAATGAAGTGATTTATCTGGAACGGTTTTTGCAAAAACCGCGCCATGTGGAGATTCAAGTATTAGCCGATGCGTATGGCAACGCCATTCATTTAGGCGATCGCGACTGCTCCATGCAGCGCCAGCATCAGAAAGTGATTGAAGAAGCCCCGGCGCCCGGTCTCAGCGAGGCGCAAAGAAAAGAAATCGGCGCCCGTTGCGTGGCGGCGTGCGTGGATATCAACTACCGCGGCGCGGGCACCTTTGAGTTTTTATACGAGAACGGCGAATTTTTCTTTATTGAGATGAACACGCGCATTCAGGTTGAGCATCCGGTCACCGAAATGATCACCGGCGTTGATTTATTGCAGGAACAAATCCGCATCGCCGACGGGCAGAAACTGCGCTTCACCCAAGGTGATATTCAATTTCGCGGGCATGCGTTTGAGTGTCGCATCAACGCTGAAGACCCGGATACTTTCATGCCGTCGCCGGGCAGGATTACGCAGTATCACATGGCCGGCGGCCCCGGGGTGCGCGTCGATTCGCATGTGTACAGCAACTATGTGGTGCCGCCTTATTATGATTCCATGGTCGCCAAACTCATCACCCACGGCATGCATCGGCGCGAGGCGTTGGCGCGAATGCGCGGAGCGTTGCAAGAAATGGTGGTGGACGGCATCAAAACCAATTTAAGTTTGCACCGCGAACTGGCGCAGGATGAAACCTTTATTCGCGGCGGCATGGATATTCACTATTTAGAAAACAAACTTTTGCAGCAACGGCTTGCGCAATCAGCCCAGCGACAAAAAGGCGGTCTCGGTTAGCGCGCTCATGCCGAACAGCGGAAACGATGCCACGCAACGCATTGGCGGGGCGGCGCCGATTAACCTGAACGGGGTGGATGACTATATTCACACCCGCCCCAACGCGTTGCGCGGTTTGTGGTGGGCGGTGGCGGTGTTTGGAGTGCTGTTGCTTGGCTGGCAAGGCAAAGGGTTTTTCATTGAACAATACGCGCAGCACCCGGACTATCGCCGCTACTTGGTCAGTTTTTGCAACCTCGCCGGGTGCCAACTTTCGCCCCGACAAGACCCTTCGCGCGTTACCCTGACGGCGGTCAAAATTGCTCCGCACCCGCGCCAGCCGGGCGCGGTGCGGGTGATGTTGAAACTGGTTAACGAAGCGACTTTTGCGCAACCGTATCCGGTGTTGCAATTAACGCTCACCGACCGCCATGGCGTGGTGGTCGGACGCCGCTCGTTTTCGCCCGCGGAGTATCTGATGGCGGGACAACGCACGCCGCTCAACTCCGGCGAACTCGGCGCAGTGCAACTGGAACTCGCCCACCCGCATGAAAAAGCGGTCGGCTTTGCGGTGGCGGTGTTGGGCGAAATTCTGGGGGGGGGGGTAAATGAATTCAAGCGGGTGCCGGAATTTCCGCCCATTGATTTGTCGGACGCGGCTTCCCGTTGGTAGTGGGCGCGCGCGGTTTAATCTCATGCGCATGCAACTAACGCGTTAAAATGGATACAATAACTACTCGCCGGAATTCGCTGAGTGGTTATGGTTGGATGGCGTTGCGTATTTTAATTTCGCAACATCACAATTTACAATTCACTGCGCCCGCTTTTTCATTTTTCTTTGTGGTTCCTTAAAACGTTGCAGCGGCGCGATCTACTGACATGAAACAAACCCCGAACAAAAAACTATGCGAGTGCGTGGAAAAATCTATGC
>JAHRAW010000240.1 GCA_020027415.1 Gammaproteobacteria bacterium | reverse complement strand
GGGCGGCGCGAACACTTGTTCGGTGCTGCCTTGTTCCATGAGCGTGCCTAAGTACATCACCACGATGCGGTCGGATAGATAGCGCACCACCGAGAGGTCGTGGCTGATAAAGAGCAAAGTGGTTCTGAGGCGGTTTTGAATGTCGGTTAACAGCCCGGTGACCGCGGCTTGCACCGATACATCCAACGCGGAAACCGGCTCATCGGCGACCACCACCGCCGGATTGCCGGCGAAGGCGCGCGCGATTCCGACTCGTTGTTTCTGCCCGCCGGATAGTTGGCGCGGTTTGCGAACGGCGAAGTCGCGCGGCAATTTAACCAAGTCGAGCAATTCAAACACCCGTTCTTTGATTTTTTGGCGATCGGTTTCAACGCCGAATTTTTTAATGACGCGCGCAATTTGTCCGCCAATCGTGTGGCTTGGATTAAGCGTATCAAACGGGTTTTGAAACACCATTTGCAACAGCCCGACGGTTTGCGGGCGGCGTTGCTGCACCGGTTTTTGTCCGATGTCTTCATCGTATAACAACACTTCGCCGTCGGTGGCTTGCTCCAGCCCCATCAACACTTTGGCGAAGGTGGTTTTGCCGCAGCCGGATTCGCCGACGATGGCGACCGTCTCGGCTTCGCGCGCTTCAAAATCAATGTTCTCATTCGCCTTCACATAGCGTACGCGCCCGCCCTTGAGCCATGCCATGAACGAGTTATCGCGCAACTCGTAGTATTTCTTCAATCCGCTCACTTTCAACACCACGCGCCCCGGCGCCGCCGATTCAATTGCCACGCCTTGCGGTTTGTGTTGCGCCCAGTTGATGTCGCGGAATCTGCGGCAACGCACTTCGTGACCATGTTCGCCTTCCACTTCTTCCATATGGATGAAGCCATGGTCGCAGAGACCGGGCTTGGCTTGGTCGCAACGCGGCGCGAAGTTGCAGCCGGCGGGGCGTTCGTGCGGCAACGGCAACTGCCCGCGAATCGGCACTAACGGGCGCGTGTTTTTGTCGGTGCCGGGCAACGGGATGGACGAAAACAAGCCGCGCGTATAGGGGTGGCGCATCTGGTCAAACACTTCTTTGACGCTGCCTTCTTCAACCACTTCGCCGGAATACATCACCGCGATGCGGTCGCAGGTTTCAAGAATTAAACCGAGGTTGTGCGAGATATAAATCATGGAAGTGCCAAACTCGGACGAGATGCTACGTATCAATTCCACGATGCCGGCTTCCACCGTCACATCCAACGCGGTGGTCGGTTCATCCAACAACAACAGCGACGGGTTGGACAGCAACGCCATGGCGATGACCACGCGCTGTTGCTGACCGCCGGAAATCTGGTGCGGGTAACTATTGAAGATGCGCTTCGGTTCGGGCAGGCGCATGTTGTCCAACATGTCTATGGCGCGCCGCCGCGCTTCCGCCATCGCAACATTTTCATGAAACAGCGGCACTTCCACCAGTTGTTCGCCAACGCGCATGGAGGGATTCAGCGACGCCATCGGTTCTTGATACACCATAGAGATGCTGGAGCCGCGCAAACTGCGCAGTTCCTCGTCGCTCATGGCGGTCATGTCGCGCCCTTGGAACTGGATTTGCCCGCTCTTGATGCCGCCGTTCTTGCCCATATACTGCATGATGGCGAGCGCCACGGTGGATTTGCCGCAACCCGATTCGCCGACGATGCCGATGGCTTCGCCCGGCTGTACATTCAGGTTGAAATCCACCACCGCCGGGATTTCGCCGGCGCGCGTATAGTAGGAGATGCAAAGATCTTTGCATTCCAAAATTGAATTGGGCGCGCTGGATTGCTTGGCGGAAGATGCCGGCATCGGTCGTCAGTCCCGCAGTGAGATTTCACGCAAGCCGTCGGCGAGCAGATTGAAGCCAAGAATCAGCGATGAGATGGCAATACACGGAAACAAGGTCATGTGCGGAAACGCCAACGCCATCTGCCGCGTTTCGTTGACCATACCGCCCCAGTCCGGATCCGGCGGCGGCAGCCCCAGCCCCAAAAAGCCGAGTACGCCGATGGTGATAATGACATAGCCGAGGCGCAAGCAAGCGTCCACAATCAGCGGTCCGCGTGCGTTCGGCAACAATTCAACCAACATGATATACCAGTGCGGCTCGCCGCGCGTCTGGGCGGCAAAGATGTAATCGCGCGTGCGCAAGTCCAGCACCAGCCCGCGTACGATACGCATGATTCCGGGCGAGGAGGCGAAGGTAATGGCGATGATGATGTTGATTCCAGAGGCGCCGATGATGGCGATGATAATGATGTACAGCACTAACACTGGAAACGACAGGATGATGTCGGATATGCGCGAGAGGATGTCGTCAATCAAGCCGCCCCGATAGCCGGCTACCACGCCCATCAGAATGCCGACGGTATAAGCTACGATGGTCGCCAGCGGCGCGTAGAACAACACCGCGCGCGCGCCCCAGACGATGCGCGAAAAGATGTCGCGTCCGAGGTGGTCGGCACCGAGCCAGAAGGTATGGGTGGGCGCGTGCACCTCGTACAGATAGCGCGCCAGCGGCGAGAGTTCCACCGACGGCGGCAATGGCACCACCGTGCCCGGTTTGGCGAACGGCAGAATGGGGGTGTTCGGATCAACCGGCGCGATATAGGGCGCTAACAACGCCAACAACACCCAAAACGCCACGATGGCGACGCCAAGCATGCCAATCACGCTCTCGCGCAACAGCGCGAACGAAGCAAACAAGCGTCCTATTGACTTAATCAAAGCCAGTGGTCCGGCGTACAATTTTTGATGAACGCTCATCAACTAAAACGAATGCGGGGGTTTAAGAAGGTGTAGCCGATGTCGGCGAGCATCTGGGTGGTAACTGCAACCGCCACTGCAATCATCGCGCACGCTTCCAACAGCGCGATATCGTTGTTAAGCGAGGCCTCCAACAGCAGCGCGCCAAAACCTTTATAGGCAAAGTAAAACTCAACCACGATGACGCCGGACAGCAGCCAGTTAATCTGCAGCATAATCACCGTAAAGGGCGCAATCAACGCATTGCGCAGGGCGTGCCCAAGGATGACTTTTTTATACGGCAACCCTTTGAGAACCGCGGTGCGGATATATTGCGAGGTCATCACTTCGGCCATGGAAGCGCGCGTCATACGCGCCACATAACCGAAGTCATACACCACTAACACCATCACCGGCAGCACCAACTGCGTCCAGTCAAAGCCTTCCGCCATGCTGGATGTGCCCGGCAACCACTGCAAGCCAAACACGAAAATCGCCGCGAAAAACACCGCGCTGGCGAACTCCGGCACTGAGGTGGTGAGAATGCCGATGAATGAGAGCGAGCGATCCAGCTTGGAACCTTCGCGCATGCCGGAGAGCACCCCGAAGGCGAGCGACACCGGAATCATGATGGCGAAAGTCCAAAAGCCAAGGATTGCAGTATTCCATAAGCGCGGCAACAGAATTTCCGAGACCGGCGCCTTGAAGCGAATTGAGGTGCCTAAATCACCGGTGACAAAACCAGCCAGCCAGCGACCATAGCGCACTACTAACGGGTCGTTGTAGCCGTGCTCAGCGCGCCACAACTCTTTTTGATGATCGGAGGCGAACTGCCCGAGTACGCGCGTCGCCGGGTCACCGGCGAATTCCGTGTTCAGCAACAAAAACAGAATCATGGACACCACCAACATGGTGAAAATCATGAAACTGATGCGCTTGCAGATTAATAGCAACATAACGAGGGCGCGAATGGGCTGCTGTTACCGGTGCGATGGCAATGGCCGGCGCGGTTGCCGGCAAGCGGCGGATGAAAAAAATCCACGCCGCAGACAAGTATCGGCGGTCACATGTTAGACCGCGCCGATGACCTGCGCTGCGACGTGGGCGGCGGGTTAGCCTTTGATGCTTAAGTCGTGGAAGCGGTAATACAGCGTCGGGTGAATCTCCAGATTCTGCACCCGGTCTGCCACCGCCGTGAACACCGAACGGAAGAACGGCTGCACCATGATGGCGTCGTCTTGCAGAATCTGCTCGACTTTTTCCATCTTCGCGCGGCGTTTTTTGACATCCACCAGCGCCTCGGCGGCGTCTAACGCTTGGTCAAATTGCGGGTTGTTGTATGCGGTCTCGTTCCACGGCACGCCGGCGCGATATGCCAGCGACAGCACCATAGTGCCGAGCGGACGGTGCGTCCACGAAGTGAGCGAAAACGGCGCCTTGTTCCACTCGTCCCAATACTTTGCCGACGGCATCACATTGATATTGAGTTCAATGCCCGCTTTCGCCAAATCCTCTTTCATCACCGCCACCGAGTTTTGCTCCCAGGTGCCGTCGGTGTTGCCGACATTGCACGAGATTTTGAGCGGGTTGCCGGGACCGTAGCCGGCTTCGGCGAGCAGTTTCTTAGCTTGCGCGATGTCCTGCTTGAACGGCTTGAGTTTGAAATACTCAGGATGCGTTTTGGCGACATGATGATGCCCGGCAACGATGCCAAAGCCCTGATGGGCGATTTTCAACTGGCGCTTGGCGTCGCAACAAAGTTGCACCGCGCGGCGCACGCGCTTGTCGTCAAACGGCTTGTTATCAATATTCATGCGAATCACGCCGGTTTTGTGCGTTGACACCTGTTGCAGGGACACGCCGGGGATTTGTCTGGCGGCGGCCACGGTGTCCAGCCTCAATTCATACATCGTGTCAATCTGCCCGGAGGCGATCGCCGACAGATACGCGCCGGCGTCTTGCCCGAGGTCAATGATGCGAATTTCGTCCAGATAGACATCGCCGTTCCAGTTCTTGCCGGGGCGTTTTTTCAGCACCGCCAGTTCACCGACGCGGAATTTAGTCAACGAATAGGGCCCCGTCCCGACCGGATTCTTGCTCAAATCACCGCCGCCTTTTTCAAAATCGCGGTGTACGATCATGGTCGGATAGTTATACAAGTTCTCCGGAATGGACAGCGACGGCTTCGGCAGGTTCAAGCGTACGGTGTGGTCGTCCACTCGTTCCACCGCCCCCGGGATCATTTCCTTAATCGGATTGCCTTTATCATCCTTTTTGCCGCTGTCGCGGGTCATCACCGAGAACAAGCCGAGGTTGGACGAACCGGTGGCGGGGGCAAGCCAGCGCGTGAAGTTGAAAACCACATCATCGGCGTTGAATTCATCGCCGTTAGACCACTTCACGCCCTGTTGCAGGTAGAAAGTCCAGGTTTTTAGGTCGTCCGACGCTTCCCATTTTCGCGCCAGATACGGGCGCGTGATGTTGTCCGGACCGGTCAGCGTCAGGTATTCGCAGATATGGCGCGCGACCACCGACCGCTCCGTCCAGTCAAAGGTGGCGGGGTCGGACATTTCTTGCACAACCATGCCGAAACGCAACGTGCCGCCTTTTTTGGCGGCATGGGCTTGGGGGAGCATGCCCGGCAGAATTTCCTCGCCGACGATGGCGGCCGCCATGCTATAGGCGAGTGGCGCGCTGACTCCCAATAGGGCGACCGTGCGGATAAATTCGCGGCGCGAGCATTGCCCGGCAACCAGCGCATCTTTCATCTGTTCCACCCCCGGATGATGCCGCTTGGGATCGCGCATCAAGGGAGTGGAGTGTGTTTTGTTAAATTTAAACATTGGATTTCCTCGTGGTTGATAAGTAAAAA
>JAHRAW010000215.1 GCA_020027415.1 Gammaproteobacteria bacterium | reverse complement strand
AATGGCTGGCGGTTCATACTTTAAAAAAGTCTCCAATAGACGATTGAGCGCGGCGGCATTTTGCATTTCCACCCGCTGTACTTCTTCGCCGTGTTGTATCAATACCGCAATTTGCGAATTCTCAAAAATGATGTTGGAAGTCGGATAGCCGCGCGCCAGTTTTTTACTAATTTCGCGGTCTATATCGTCTTTGATATCTTTTGCTTCCCAATAGCCCCAAGTGAGGCGCAACGAATCTTTAACCGTGGCATCCGGAATGTTGGCGGTTTTATGGCGCAGTTCGGGAATGAGGGTTAAATCAAACCGCGCGCAATACTTGGTTAGGCACTTTTGAAAAGCAGTGCGCAACACGGTCTCATTTTCCGAGCCGCTGACCGCGCGAAGGCGCGCAATCTCGGCGTAATAGTCTTTAATGTATTGTCGGCTCATGGCAGGCGCAAGGTGGGCGAGATGCTCGTAGAAACCATCCGCTACATATTCGCATAATTCGGTCCGCCGCCGCCTTCGGGCGCGAGCCACGTGATGTTCATGGTCGGGTCTTTGATATCGCAGGTTTTGCAGTGCACGCAGTTTTGCGCGTTGATGCGGAGTTGGGGCGGGTCGTCGTGGGCGGGAAATTCATACACCCCAGCCGGACAGAAACGCGCTTCGGGGCCGGCATAGGTTTTGAAATTAACTTCCACCGCGGTGGCCGGCTGCGTTAACCGTAAGTGCCCCGGCTGATCTTCCTCGTGGTTGGTGTTGGATAAATACACTGAGGAAGTTTTATCAAAACTGAGTTTGCCGTCCGGCTTGGAATAGTCAATCGGTTTGCACTGCGCGGCTGGTTTGAGGGCGGCGTGGTCGGGCAGCGGGTCGGTTAGTTGGAGCGCTAATTTTCCGTTGAACCAATTTTGCTCAACATAGTTGTAAGCGCCGCCCATCCACACGCCAAATTTATGCAACGCCGCGCCAAAATTACGCGACTGATACAATTCCTGATACAGCCAGGAGGCTTTGAAATTTTGCGGATACGCATGCAATGATACTTTTTCATGGTCCGGCGCGGCGGTCAGCGCCGCAAACACCGTTTCGGCAGCCAACATGCCGGATTTCATCGCCGTGTGCGAGCCTTTAATTTTGGAGAAATTGAGCGTGCCGGCGTCGCAGCCAAGCAACAGCGCGTTGCCTTGTGCAGTGGGCAACACCATTTTTGGCAGGGCGTTCAAACCGCCCTTGGTGATGGCGCGCGCGCCATAGCCGATGCGTTTGCCGCCGGCCAAATGTTGCTTAAAAATTCGGTGATGTTTCAGCCGTTGTAGTTCATCAAACGGGCTGAGATAGGGGTTGCGGTAGGAAAGGTCGGTGATTAATCCTAACGAGATTAGGTTGTCGCCGAGGTGATATAAAAACGAACCGCCACTGGCGCCATTTTGTGACAGCGGCCAGCCGGCGGCATGCACCACCAGCCCGGGCTGATGCTGTTGCGCATCCACGCGCCACAATTCTTTGATGCCGATGGCGTAGTGCTGGGTTTGGCTAGCCGCATCCAAATTGAATTGGCGGATGAGTTGTTTGCCGAGATGCCCGCGGCAGCCCTCGGCGAAAAGGGTCACCCGCGCGTGCAGTTCCATGCCCGGGTCATAAGACGCTTTGCGCGCGCCGTCGGCACCGCGCCCCATTTCTGCGGTGGCCACGCCCTTGATGCGGCCGTCTGCGTGATACAGCACTTCGGCGGCTGGAAAGCCCGGGAAAATTTCCACGCCGAGGGCTTCGGCTTGTTGCCCTAACCAACGGCACACTTCGCCCAGGCTGACGATGTAGTTGCCGTCGTTGCGCATCGGTTTCGGCACCATCCAATGCGGCATGCGGAGCGCTTGCTGCGCGCCGGTGAAGAGATAGACTTGATCCGCGCACACGGGCGTGTTGAGCGGCGCGCCGCGTTGTTGCCAGTCGGGGAATAGTTCGGTTAGCGCGCGCGGTTCAAACACCGCGCCGGAAAGGATATGCGCGCCGACCTCCGAACCCTTTTCCAGCACCACCACCGATAACTCGCGCTGCTCGGCTTGGGCGAGTTGCATTAAGCGACAGGCGGCGGACAAGCCGGCGACACCGGCGCCGACAATGACTACATCCACGTGCATGGATTCACGTTGGGGCGAAGCGTCGTTGGGCATGGGAAAAATTCTGTTTGGGTTGGTTACTAGGTTGGGGATTGAGGCTTGGGGTTGGCTTGGCGAGGGTTGGGCGGTGGCGGCAATCGCCGAAGCGCCGAAGCGCAAAATCCGCGCCGCTATTTTCCCAGCGGACGGGGTAAAATGCCACCCTCTTTGCTGACCATCATTACTTTATCATGGCGTACGCGTCGGCACAGACTGCCGGTGAAAAAACCGCGCTCACGCGATTGCAAAATTAATAACATGAAAAAGATGAAGCAACCGCTTCCGCTCTACGAACAAGTGATGACGCCGAACTATGCGCCGATGCCGATGATACCGGCGCGCGGGGATGGCTCGCGGGTTTGGGATACGGACGGCAAGGTGTATTTGGATTTTGCCGCCGGCATCGCGGTTAGCGCGCTTGGGCATGCGCACCCGCAACTGCGCGCAACGCTGCGCGCGCAAGCCGACAAACTTTGGCATGTCAGCAATCTGTTCGCCAACGCCCCGGCTCTGCAACTGGCGCAACGGCTATGCGACCTGACTTTTGCCGAGCGCGTATTTTTTGCCAATTCGGGCGCCGAGGTGAATGAAGCCGCGCTCAAACTGGCGCGCCGCTATGCGCTTGACCACTCCACCCCGGCCCCCACGCAAACCGCCAACCGTAAGGAAGGCATTATTGCGTTTGCGAACGCCTTTCACGGGCGCACTTTTTTTACCGTATGCGTCGGCGGTCAGCCGAAATACAGCGATGGCTTCGGACCGAAGCCCGGCGGCATTCGCCATTTGCCGTTCAACGATATTGAGGCGTTGGAAAAAGCCGTAGACGCTTCCACTTGCGCGGTGATTTTAGAGTTGTTGCAAGGCGAGGGCGGCGTTACCCCCGCCAGCCAGGAGTTCGTGCAAGCCGCCCGCCAACTCTGCGACCGCCACCACGCGTTGCTGATTTTTGACGAAGTGCAAACCGGCGTCGGGCGCAGTGGTTGTTTGTATCTGTATCAAAAATTAGGCATCACGCCGGACATTCTAACCACCGCCAAAGGGCTTGGCGGCGGCTTTCCCATCGGCGCGATGCTGACCACCGCGGCCATCGCACAAAGTTTGAAGGTAGGCACGCATGGCAGCACTTTCGGCGGCAATCCGATGGCGTGCGCGGTGGCGAATCAGGTGTTGGAAATTGTCAGCGACCGGCAACTGCTCAACTCGGTGACGGCAAAAAGCAAGCAATTGCAACACGGGCTGCAAGCGATTGCGCAACGGCATAAAGTGTTTAAGGAAATTCGCGGGGCGGGGTTGTTGCTCGGCTGCGAACTGAGCCAAGCATGGCAAGATCGCGCGCGGGATATTTTAATCGCCGCCATCCGTCATGGATTGTTGTTGCTGATGGCGGGCCCCAATGTGCTGCGCTTGGCGCCGGCGTTAACCATTGCTGAGGCGGAAATTGAGCAAGGCTTGGCGCGCTTGGAAGCGACTATTCGCGAACTTGCGGATTCAGTTTGAGCACTTAGGTGATTAGGTGCTTGAGCGATTAGATGATTAAGCGCGGATTATGTTTTTACAAAATTATTAATCGCTTGTAGAAAATCATCACCATAGCGTTGCAATTTGACTTGCCCAACGCCCGCTATCTCCGCCAACGCCGCTACATCTCGCGGCTTTTGGTTTGCCATATCCATCAGCGTTGTGTTGTGGAAAATTACATACGGCGGCACATTTTGCGCGCGCGCCAACTCAAGGCGTAGGTCGCGCAGTTTTTCAAACAACAACGCACCATCATGGTTTAGCGATTGCGCAGGAGGCAAAGATTTTGCGGTCGGTTTTTTAGCGCGCGCTTGCTTGCGCGGAAGTTTTCGTAACCAGATGGTTTGCTCGCCGCGCAAGACCGCGCGGCTTTGCTCGGTTAAGCACAAGCCGCCGTGCCCATGTGGGTCGGGGGCAAGCAAACCGGTGGCGGTTAACTGGCGAATGATGGAACCCCATTCACGGGCGTCCACCTCGGCGCCGATGCCATACACGCTCAGTTGATGATGCTGAAATCGTTTTATCTTTTCATTGTCTTTGCCAAGCAATACATCAATTAAATGGGTGACGCCAAAGCGTTGCCCAGTGCGATACACGCACGACAGCACTTTCTGCGCGGCCACGCCGCCGTCCCATGTTTCCGGCGGGGTCAGACAATTATCACATTGATTGCAGCCTCCTTCATAGGTTTCCCCGAAGTAACCGAGCAGGGCTTTGCGCCGACAGCCAACCGACTCACAAAGCCCCAATAAGGCGTTCAGTTTGGCGCGCTCCACGCGTTTGAATTCTGCATCGGCTGCGGATTCTTCAAGCAACCGTAAGAGAAATATCACATCCTGAAACCCGTAACTCATCCATGCCGAAGCCGGCAAGCCATCTCGTCCGGCGCGCCCGGTTTCTTGGTAATAGCACTCAATATTTTTCGGCAAGTTCAAATGCGCGACAAAGCGAACATCCGGTTTGTCAACGCCCATTCCAAACGCGGTGGTGGCAACCACCACCACGCCTTCTTCACGCATAAACAAGTTATGATTTTTCTCCCGCTGCGATTGTTCTAAGCCGGCATGGTATGCCACCGCGCGCAACCCCTGCTGGCAAAACCACGCGCAGGTGTCCTCCACATTGCGGCGCGACAGACAATAAATGATGCCCGAATCCGCCGGGTGTTTTTGGTGCAAGAAATTCAACAAAGATTGGCGCGCGCGACCGCCGCTGGTTTGATGAATCATGTAACAGATATTGGCGCGCTCCACCGAAGCGACATATTCCTTGGCGGCATGCAGATGCAGGCGTTTGACGATGTCGCGTTTGGTTGCCTGATCCGCGGTGGCGGTAACAGCAATGCGCGGCACTGCCGCAAAACGCTCCGCCAACACCGAGAGTTGGGCGTATTCCGGGCGAAAATCATGCCCCCACCGCGAAACACAATGCGCTTCATCAATCGCAAACAAGGCAATGTTAATGCCGTCCAACAACTTCAACAGCGATTCACTCAGCAACGTTTCCGGCGCGACATACAACAGATCTAATGCGCCGGCGGTTAAGGCTTGCTTAACCGCCTGCCGCTGCGCATAGGACATGCTTGAATTGAGAAACGCCGCTTGCACGCCGTATTGCCGCAGCGCATCCACTTGATCTTTCATCAGCGCAATCAGCGGCGACACCACCACCCCGACGCCGTCGCGCACTAAGGATGCAATTTGATAGCACAACGACTTGCCGCCGCCGGTGGGCATGATTGCAACGACGTTTCGGTTCTGCACCAGAGATTGGATAATCTCTTCTTGGAACGAATTAAACCGACTGAAACCGAAAGTGTCGCGCAGAATCTCAGTCGCCCGGCGGGACTTTGGCGATTTTTGTTCGGTGGTATGTGTTGTTGGCATTTTATTTTTCTTCAAACGCGATGCTTGCGCAGCCAAGTTTCAATCAAATCTCTGGCGATAGAATCTGTACGCGGCAACAGCAAAGTTTTGTTTGCGGT
>JAHRAW010000211.1 GCA_020027415.1 Gammaproteobacteria bacterium | reverse complement strand
GAGACGGCGGGCGGCGGCGATCTGGTGGGGGGCTGTAAGATTCACGCCGAGGCTGCTGATTTGGATTAGGCGTTGGCGACGGTTTGCTCGGCTTAGACCTTGGCGGCGGCTTGTGGGACGGGTTTTTGTTTCGGCTATTAATTTTCTGTTGTCATGTCATGTTGAGTAAACAAATCATATTGCTTGTGGTAAGCAGTGTCAATGCGGTTGTGAAAAGGAAGCGAATTCAGGCAACTCAGCGTGATACGACGAGCGCGCCGGCGGCTACGGCGGGGCGGCGGTGGATGCGGTAAAATCTGCCGATGATTGGCAAAATCCCCAAAGCGTTTATTGACCAATTGCTCATCCGAGTGGACCTCGTTGAGGTGATTGAAGGCTATGTGCCGCTGACCCACAAGGGCAGAGAATATCAAGCCCGCTGTCCGTTTCACGAAGAAAAAACCCCGTCGTTCACGGTCAGCCCGAGCAAGCAGTTTTATTACTGCTTCGGTTGCGGCGCGCACGGCACGGCGATTGGCTTTCTGATGGAATACGCCAATTTAAGTTTCGTGGAAGCGGTGGAAGAACTGGCGGCGAAAGCGGGCGTGCAAATGCCCACCGCCGCCGCGCCGGCGGGCAACCAGCACGGCGAGTCGGCAACCCAATTGTTCGCCATAGTCGCGCAAGCCCAGCACTGGTTCCAGCAACAACTGCGCACCCACGCGGAAGCCAAACAAGCCATCGCCTATCTAAAACGGCGCGGGCTGGATGGGCCTATTACCGCCGAATTCGGGCTCGGCTATGCGCCATCCGGCTGGACTAACCTCGCCGCCGCCCTCGGCGACAACCCTACGCGCCGCCGACAACTGCAACAAGCCGGGCTACTAACGCAACGCCAAAAATCCGCCACCCGTACGAGTTCCGCCGCCGCCCCTACCCCTGCCCCTGCCACCGCCGCCAACCTTTATGACCGCTTTCGCGGGCGGGTGATTTTCCCGATTGAAGATTATCGCGGGCGCGTGGTGGCTTTCGGCGGACGCATAGTCGGCGACGGCGAACCAAAATACCTGAATTCATCGGACACCCCGCTGTTTCACAAAGGCGCGGAATTGTATGGCCTGCACCGCGCCAGACGCGAGATTGCGCGCACGCAGCGCAGCCTGGTGGTGGAAGGCTATTTGGATGTGGTGAGCCTGGCGCAGTTTGGCATCCACAATGTGGTCGCCACTATGGGAACCGCCACCACCAGCACCCATGTGCAAAGGCTGTTTCGGCTGGCGGCGGAAATCGTGTTTTGCTTTGACGGCGATCGCGCCGGGCGCGAGGCGGCGTGGAAGGCGATGCAAGTGGCGTTGCCGGAAATGCACGATGGTCGCCAAATCGGCTTTCTGTTGTTGCCGGAAGGCGAAGATCCGGACAGCCTGGTGCGCGCTGAGCGGCAGGACGGGTTCGCCAAACGCATCCAACAAGCCGCGCCGTTGCCGGATTTCCTGCTCAATTCGTTGGTCGCGCAGGTGGATATGCAGCGTATGGACGGTCGCGCGCGGTTGGTGGCGCTCGCCAAACCGCTGCTGGCGCAACTGCCGGACGGCGCGCTGCGCGAAATGATGTTCGCCAAGTTGTCTTCATTGAGCGGCTTGTTGGCGCCGCAATTAGGCAACCACGCCGCCGAGACGCCGCCGCGCGCGGGCGACCAGCGGGCGACGTATCACCATCACCATGCTCTCAACCGGCGCGGCTTGTCCGCTATGCAAATCTCCCCGCTGGCGCTCGCCATAAGTTTATTGTTGCAGAATCCGCCACTGGCGGCTTCCATTGCCGAGCCGAAAGCCCTGCAAACTTTGACCATGAAGGGCGCCGAAGTGCTGTTGCGGTTGTTGGAAAAAATAGCCGCGGATACCGACCTCACCACCGCGCGGCTGTTGGAAGCGTTTCGCGGCGAGGCGGTGTACGCCTACTTGACCAAACTGGCTACGCGCACCAATCTCATTGAACCACACGCGCTGGCGAAGCAATTCAACGACACCCTCGCGCGCCTGCTGGAAAATCAAACCGCGCAGCAGCGGTTGTCGCTGATTGAAAAATTCCGCCAAAATTCGCCGCAAGGCGCCGACAAGCAGGCCTTGCAACGGCAAATTAAGGAATTGTTGGCGGCACGCAAGCACGGGTAGCCGCGCGGAGATTTCCGCCCACGCAGATTTAGATTTCAGATTTTCAAAATTCCGCCGGCGGAGTGGTTTGGTTGGCTTGGCTTAACGATAGCGCCGCGCCTAATCCATAAAAATGGTTATGCAAATACAATGGTTCCCGGGACACATGCACGCCGCGCGCAAAGAACTCAGCGCGGTGTTGTCGCAGGTGGATGTGGTGATTGAAGCGCTGGATGCGCGCCTCCCATTCAGCAGTCAAAACCCGATGCTAACCGAATTGTGCGGCGACAAACTCTGCGTCAAAGCCATGCTCAAAGCCGATTTGTCGGCGCCGCACGCGGTGGCGGCTTGGCAAGATTATTTTCGCGGCGGCGATGCCGCTACCGTGCCCGCCGTATCCACCTTGAAACCCCAATCCATACGCGCGCTCACCGCGCACTGTCGACGCCTCGTTGCCGTCGGCGGGCGTCGCCGAACGCGCGTGACGATGATGGTGGCAGGCATCCCCAATGTCGGCAAATCGGCGCTCATCAATGCGCTTGCTGGCCGAGCCATCGCCAAAACCGGCAACCAACCGGCGCTCACTCGGCGGCAACAATCCATCGCCCTGGGCGCGGATTGGCTACTGTTGGATACCCCTGGCGTGTTGTGGCCCAACATTAAAAATCGCAACAGCGGATTCCGTCTGGCGGCGAGCGGGGCAATCCGCGACACCGCGATGTCGCATACCGAGGTCGCCGCGTTCTTGGCGCAATACTTGCTCGCCGCCTATCCGCGCCACATCGCCGCGCGGTTCGGGTTCAAGGACTTGCCCGACGACCCACACGCCGTGCTGCACGCCATCGGCAAACAACGAGGCTGCTTGAAAAGCGGCGGTCAAATAGATATGGAACGCACCGCAAAATTGTTCGTCCACGAATTTCGCAGCGGCGCGTTGGGGAAAATTTGTTTAGAAACGCCGGCAATGATGCAACAAGAGTTGGCGGAATTGGAAATCATTGAACGGCAAAAAGTAACCGCGCAGCAAGCGCGTCGCGCACGGCGCACGGCGAAAAAATCCCGCGCCGTTGCCGCCACCACTATCACTACCCCACTACCGCCGCCGTTGCGTAGGCGCGGCGCTTGAAGCAATTCCCCGATACCGATACCCATAATCACGCCCGCGCAACCAACCCATGCTCGCAACTTTATCCCTTGAAGACGCCCGCAAACTGGTCTTGCTGAGCCAACGGCTTCCTAACAACAAACCGCTTGGCGCGGCGTTGCAAGCAACCTTGGCTGCGGTGCAACACCTCGGCTATGTGCAGATTGACACCATTGCGGTGATTGCGCGCGCGCACCATCACACGCTGTGGAATCGCACGCGCCGTTACCAGCCGCAGCATCTGGATGAGTTGTTGCAACAGCGGCGGATTTTTGAATACTGGTCGCACGCCGCCGCGTATCTGCCCATGGCCGAGTATCGTTTCAGTTTGCCGCGCATGCACGCCTTCGCCAACGGCAAAAGTCATTGGTTCAAACCGAATCGCAAAATGATGCAACATGTCTTGGCGAGAATTGCGGCGGAAGGTCCGTTGCGCGCGCAAGATTTCAACAGCCAACGCCGCCGAAAAACCGGTATGTGGGATTGGAAACCCGCCAAGCAGGCGCTTGAACAACTGTTCATGGAGGGCAAACTGATGACCTTGCGGCGACAATGCTTTCACAAAGTTTATGACCTTGCTGAGCGCGTGCTGCCCGCCGATATCAACACCAACATGCCGAGCGAAACCGAGTATGGATGTTTTCTCACAAGCCAATTCCTGCGCGCCAACGGACTCGGTCAAGCCGCCGAAATTGCCTATCAACGCAGCGGCTTGAAGCCGCTCATTGAACGCTGCCTGACGCGCATGGCGCAGCGCGGTGAAATCGTGCCGGTGCAAGTAATCGGGCGCGGCAAGCGCGCGCCCAACCTGCCGCACTATTACGCGTTGCCGAACTATCGGCAATTGTTACGCCGACCATTGGCGCGCAAGCATTTGAAAATCTTGTCGCCGTTTGACAATTTATTGATTCAACGCAAGCGCATGCAACAACTTTTTGATTTTGAATACCGCATAGAATGCTATACCCCGGCGCACCGACGCAAGCATGGATATTTTTCGTTGCCGTTGTTGTGGAACGGCAAGTTGGCGGCGAGAATGGATTGCAAAGCGGTG
>JAHRAW010000170.1 GCA_020027415.1 Gammaproteobacteria bacterium | reverse complement strand
GACGATGGTTGTCCAGCGCCCACGATTATACCACTGGGATGCTAAAACGGCAGGTTTAGATTCGGGCGCGTTGCGTGCAGTAATCGGCGGAAACGATCTTGAATCATTTCCAGTTGCGATTGGTTGCTGGCTTCAAAGCGCATGCTCACCGCGGCGGTGGTGTTGGAGGCGCGCAGCAGCCCGAAGCCGTCCGCGAAATCCACCCGAATTCCGTCTATCTTGCTGACCGTGGCGTCTTCAAAATGCGCGCCGGCGGCGATTTCCGCGACCAGTCGGTGCGGCTCTCCCTCTTCCATTTGCATGAGCAATTCGGGGGTGTTGATGGTGTTCGGTAGCGCGGCAAACACTTCGCCGGGCGAACCGCGCTTGCGCGTCAGCAGTTCGCACAGCCGCGCGCCGGCGTAGATGCCATCGTCAAAGCCGCCCCAGCGGTCGTTGAAGAATAAATGCCCGCTCATCTCGCCGGCAAAAGCGGCGGCGTGGCGTTGCAGTTTTTCTTTAATGAAGGAATGCCCGGTTTTACACATCGTGGCGACCCCGCCATAGGCGGTGATGGCGCGCGGCAACTGCTGCGAACATTTCACATCAAAAATAATCTCCGCGCCGGGCTGCTCCGCCAAAATACTTTCGGCGAACAGCATCATCTGCCGGTCGGGCCAGATGATGCCGCCGTCAGCGGACACCACGCCAAGGCGGTCGCCGTCGCCGTCAAACGCCATGCCAAAATCGGCGTTCTGTTTTTTGACCGCGGCGATTAGATCTTGCAGGTTTTCCGGGCGACTCGGATCCGGATGGTGATTCGGAAAAGCGCCGTCCACCTCGCAGAATAACTCGCGCACCTGGCAGCCAATAGCGCGAAATATTTGCGGCGCAACCACCCCGGCGACGCCATTGCCGCAGTCAAGGACTACTTTGAGCGGTCGCTCGCCGCCGAGATTAGCCGGCTTGGCGAGGCCGATGTTTTCCACCACCGCGCGCTGATAGGCGGTCAGCGCATCCACGCGGCGCAATCGCCCGCGGCGCGCGCCCGCGGCGCGCGCGGGGAAATCGCCATTCATCACGCGCCGCTTGAGATCCTGAATCGCCTCGCCGCACAAGGTGACGCCGCCGAGCATCATTTTCAAACCATTGTCGGACGGCGGATTATGGCTGCCGGTAACCTGCGCGCCGCCGCCGGCGTGGTATTGAATGGTCGAAAAATAAAACGTCGGAGTCGGCGCCATGCCAATATCCAACACATCGCAACCGCTTGCCAACACGCCGCGTTGCAACGCCTCAGCGAGCGCGGCGCTGGTTAGGCGACCATCTCGCCCAACCACGAATTCGCCGCCGCCATGCGCTAAGGTGTCGCCGCCGAGAACTCTGCCGATGCGCTCGGTCAGTTCCAGCGTCAACGCGCGCTCGGCAACGCCGCGAATATCGTATGCGCGGAAGATCTGGTGAGGGAAACTCATTAGGCTGGGAGATGAGATACGAGGAGACGGGATGCCGATTTACCGATTTGCCGAATCGTGCCGTTTGCGGTATCAAGCAACGAACCAAACTGCGCGAGGCAAAATGGAACCCGAAAAGAAATGGTGACCGACGGCTAACGCGCTTTCGGCTTCGGGGCTTGATGAATCGCGCGCTGGTCCACGGCCAAGGCGGCTTCGCGCACGGCTTCCGACAAGGTTGGATGCGCGTGCATGGTGCGCGCCAGATCTTCCGCACTGGCTTGGTATTCCATCGCCAACACGCATTCGGCGATCAATTCGGCGGCATGCGGACCGATCATATGCACCCCCAACAAGCGGTCGGTTTGCCGGTCGGCGAGCATTTTGACCATGCCAACCGGCTCGCCCATCGCCAACGCCCGACCGGTGGCGGAGAACGGAAATGCCCCGCTGCGAAACGCCACCCCGCGCGCGTTCAGTTGCGATTCGGTCTGCCCCACCCAGGCGATTTCAGGCGCGGTGTAAATCACCCATGGCACGGTGTTGAAATCAACATGCCCGACTTGCGCGCGACCGGCTTTGATGCGTTCGGCCACCGCCGCGCCTTCTTCCGAACTCTTGTGCGCCAACATGGGACCGCGCACCGCATCGCCCACCGCCCATACATTTTGCGCGCGCGTGCGGCATTGCGCGTCCACCTCAATAAAGCCGGCGGCATCCAGCGACACGCCGCACTTCGGCGACAACAATCCGGCGGTGGCTGGGCGACGCCCAACCGCCACGATGACGCGGTCAACTGTAACGGATTGATTTGGTTGCTGCTTCTGCGGCGATTGTTTTTGTTGGTAGTGAATTTGCAAGCCGCCGCCATCCGCGTTAGATTTGGATTTAGCTTGCGCTTGCACTTGCGCTTGCACTTGCTGCACCCGCGCGCCGAGCCGAATATCCAGCCCCTGTTGTTTGAACTGACGGGCGGCTTGGCGCGCAATTTGGCGGTCAACCGGCTCAAGCAATTCATCAAGCGCTTCTAAGATCACCACTTCCGCCCCTAACCGATTCCACACGCTGCCCAGTTCCAAGCCGATGGCGCCCGCGCCGATAATCCCCAACCGGGGCGGCACGCTGGTAAAACTGAGCGCGGCGGTGGAATCAACCACCGCCTCAGGCGCGAACGGGATATTCGGCAACGCAATCGGCGCGGCGCCGGGCGCCAAGATAATGTGGGTGGCGCGAATCGTGCCGCGCGCCGCTGAGTGGTCGGCTGGAGCACTGAGGGCAACCGCGCAATCCGGCAACAGTTGCCCGCGAGCGTGCAGCCATTCAACCTGATTGGCTTTGAACAACTGCGAAATGCCGTTGGTCAGCGTAGCGACAATCGTATCCTTGCGCGCGTGCATGGCGGCGATATCCATGACCGGGTCGCCTACGCGGATGCCGTGGTCGGCGGCTTGATGTTGGATGCGCGCAAACTGCTCGGATGAATCCAACAACGCCTTGGACGGGATGCAGCCGACATTCAAACAAGCGCCGCCGAGCGCCGGTTCGCCGCGCGGATTCACTTGCGCATCCACGCACGCGGTGCGCAAGCCCAACTGCGCGCAGCGAATCGCCGCTACATAACCGCCCGGACCGCCGCCGATGATGATGACATCATAGGCAGCGGACTTGGGAGACGATGACATTGTACCGGGAGTCATATTTGCTGCTCTAATTGTTTCAATCTGGTTTTGAGATATGCCATGTCGCGCTCGCCTTTGATGCGGTTGCAGCGACTGCATAGCAGTTGTCGGTTCGGCAATTCATCGCCGCCGCCTTTGGCGACCGGGACGATATGATCAATTTCATAATTGTGGAACGGAAACGCAACTTGGCAGCCGGCGCACAAGCCTTGCTGCCGACCAAATAAAATTTCCATCATTTCTTTGCGGGTTTGCTTGACAACCGTAACATCGGTGCGGGTCGGTAGGTCGGTGCGGAAAATGGCTTTGCCGCGGAATAAATCCGCCGGCACTTCTTTGTTAACGCGCTCATTGACTAAACGATATGCCATTTCCGATATATCAATCCCAATCCACCGGCGTTCCAACCGTTCCGCCGCCACGCACGCAGTCGCGCAACCACAAAATGGATCCAGCACAAGGTCGCCCGGTCGGCTGCTCGCTTGAATGATGCGTTCCAGTAACGCCAACGGCTTTTGCGTGGGGTAAACCACGCTTTCTTTGCCCGCGACCGGCCGAATATCAGTCCACAGATTCCCAATCGGCGCCCCGGCATAATCTTTCAGATATTTCCTGCGCTCCAATTTTCCATCCGCGCGAATCACAATGTTGCCTGCGGCGTATTCCTCATCCATGCGCGCCTTTGACAACCGCCATCCGGAGGCATGCGGATTCCTAAATCCCTTCCATTCATAGCATAAGTTTGGTCTCTTCCCCATGCCTGGATTGCGCCAAAGATGCGCGGAGTCATCGTAATACCGTTCACCTTGCTGGTCCACCCGGTTAAATTTTTTGCTAATTTTTTCGGGCGCAATATCGTTAAGCGGCGACAACACAAAATCATTTGATTTGGTGTAAAAAAACAAAGAATCCACATTCGTCCCCCACTTCTTGGGCTGGTGTTGCGACCCTTTTTGCGCTGAGGTTGCGCGCTTCCAGATGATTTCATTGCGAAAATTTTGATGTCCGAAGATGCAATCCATCAACAACTTTAAATAATGCCCCACGGTGGCGTCGCAATGCAGATAAATGCCGCCGGTGTGTTTTAGGATTCGCTTAAACTCCAGCAAGCGAACCGCCATGTAAATCAGGTAGTATTTATTGCTCTTATCGCCCACTTGGTCTATGTTTCGCAAATAGACATACATTTGCGGCTGTTCGTTGGCGATTAAACCCAACCATTCATCCTTAATATCTTTCTGCCCCCAAGTGTCGTCAAAACTCGCCCCTTCGGCGGAACTGCCAATCGGCGCGCTGAACATTCTGTTTTTATTAAACGGCGGATCTAAATAAATTAAATCCACGCTGTCGCTATTAAAACCGCGCACGATGTCCAAGTTGTCGCCGCAGAACATGGTGCGGTTTTTGAGCGTGCGTTGTAATCCCATGGCGACTTCCCGGTGGAATTAATTCGGCGCGGCTTGGGCGGGATTAAATTTGCAGCAATATCCGCGACGGGTCTTCCAACAATTCTTTGATGGCGACTAAGAACTGCACCGCCTGTTGCCCGTCAATAATGCGATGGTCGTAGGAGAGCGCGAGATACATCATCGGGCGGATGACCGCTTGTTCGTTTTCCGCCACCACGCGCTGCTCTATTTTATGCATGCCAAGGATCGCGCTTTGCGGCGGATTGACAATCGGCGTGGACAGCAAGGAACCGAAAACGCCGCCGTTGGTGATGGTGAAAGTGCCGCCGCTGATTTCCTTCATACTAAGTTTGCCGGCGCCGGCGCGGCGACCGAAGTCGCGGATTTGTATTTCAATATCGGCAACGCTCAACCGTTCGCAGTTGCGCACCACCGGCACCACCAAGCCGCGCTCCGATGACACTGCAATGCCGATATCGTAGTAATGGTGTTGCACGATGTCGGTTGCATCAATGGCAGCGTTTAGCATCGGGAATTTTTGCAGCGCCGCTACGCTGGCTTTGACAAAGAACGACATTAAGCCAAGACGGACGCCATGGGCTTTCTCAAATTTCTCTTGGTAGCGGGCGCGCAAATCCATCACTGGTTGCATATTCACCTGATTAAATGTGCTCAGCAACGCCGCGGTTTGCTGAACTTGCACCAGCCGCTCAGCAATGGTGCGCCGCAAGCGGCTCATTGGCTCGCGAGTCTGCGCACGCTTGGATTCGGTCGGCGGGGGCGGCTCAATAGTGGGGGCGGCGAGGGCGGCAGTTTTAGCAAACTCGGCGGACTCGGCAGGCTCAGTGGACTCAGGCGGGGTTACTTGGTTGCCGATGAAAGCCAGAATATCCTGTTTGGTGACTCTGCCATCCACTCCGCTGCCGGGGATGTCGGCAGGATTCAACCCATGTTCTTGCACCAACCTGCGCACCGCCGGACTCATGCGGTGCTCAGCATGCGGGGCTGGTTTTTCGTCATTGCTATTACTATTGCTATCGGCGGGTGTGTCAGCGGCGTTTTGCGCGGTGCTTTCGCTTTCGGGGGCTGCGACTCCGCCATCACCTTGCGCATCAATTTTAGCGAGCACCTCGCCGGCTTTAACGGTGGCGCCTTTTTGTTGGAGTATCTCGATAATTACCCCATCCGCGGGCGCCACCACTTCCAGAACTATTTTATCGGTCTCCAATTCCACGAGAATTTCATCCCGACGCACCCGCGCGCCGACTGGTTTATGCCAATCCAGCAACAACGCATCGGCGACTGATTCGGGCAACATCGGCACGGTGATTTCTATGGACATGGCAAGGCTCGGTGGAAGGGAGTATTAGGGCTCGGTCGGCGCCAAAGCCTGCTCTACTAAGCGTTGTTGCTGCTCAATATGCAGGGCGTAGTAGCCAACCGCCGGCGACGGCGAGGCTTCCCGCCCAGCATACCGCAACTTCTGCCCATCGCGGAGTTGCGCCTGCAAACAATGCTCAATTTGATACCACGCTCCCTGATTCTTCGGCTCTTCCTGACACCACACCACCTCATCGGCGTTGGCATACCGCGCAATCTCTTTTGCCAAATCCATATCCGGAAACGGATGCAACTGTTCCAAGCGCACGATGGCGATGTCGGCAATTTTCCGCCGCCGCCGCGCTTGTAGCAAATCGTAATACACCTTGCCGCTGCACAACACCAAGCGCGTCACTTCGGTCGGTACGATTGGATCAATTTCGCCGAGCAACGGGTGGAATTGACCGTCGCTCAAATCGGTCGGGGTGGACACCGCTAATTTGTGGCGCAGCAAACTTTTGGGAGTCAGCACCACCAACGGCCGGCGCAAGCGGCGCAACATCTGCCGTCGCAACATATGAAACATCTGCGCCGGGGTGGTCGGCACGCACACTTGCATATTTTGCTCGGCGCAAAGTTGTAAGAAACGTTCCAGACGCGCGGATGAGTGTTCCGGTCCCTGCCCTTCCATGCCGTGCGGCAGAAACATGGTCAAGCCGCATACGCGCGCCCATTTGGCTTGCCCGCTGCTGATGAATTGGTCAATCACCACTTGCGCGCCGTTGACGAAATCGCCAAACTGCGCTTCCCAAATAACCAAGGTGCTCGGTTCGGTGGTGGCGTAACCGTATTCAAACGCCAAAATCGCTTCCTCAGATAAAAACGAATTGATCACCAAATAGTTGCTCCGCTCGCTGACATGTTGCAGCGGAATATAGGTGCGCGCTTGCGATTGGTCGTGCAGAGTCGCATGCCGATGGGAGAAAGTGCCGCGCCCGGTATCCTGCCCCGACAGGCGAATATCGTAGCCGTCTTCAAGCAAGGTGGCATATGCCAGCAACTCGGCGCAGCCCCAGTCCATCGGCGTCTCGCCGGTTGCCATCGCGATGCGCGCTTTCAGCACTTTGGCGACGCGCGGATGCACCACAAAATCATGCGGCACTTCACTCAGTTTGCGCGCCAGTTGCGGCAACGACGCCAACTTTACCGCGGTGCTGGTGCCGTCATTCCATTCGCTACTGAGGTACGGCGTCCAATCCACCATGTTCAGCGCCTTGTCCGGGTTAAGCACTTGACCGGCAACCACCCGCCCATCATCAAGTTGCTTGCGATATGCCTCCATCATGTCGCGCGCTTGGGTCGCGCTGAGCAGCCGCTCCGCGGTCAGTTTGTCCGCGTAAATCGCCCGCGGCGGCGGATGCTTTTTAATCTTGCCATACATAATCGGCTGGGTGATGCTGGGCTCGTCCGCTTCGTTATGACCATGGCGGCGGTAGCAGACGATATCAATGACCGCATCGGCGCCGAATTGCATGCGGTATTGCAACGCCAAACGGGCGGCTTGGCGCGCCGCCTCCGGGTCGTCGCCATGCACATGAAAAATCGGCGCCTGCACCATTTTGGCCACCTCGGTGCAATACAAAGTGGAGCGGGCGTCCAGTGTATTGGTGGTGAAGCCAATTTGATTGTTGATAATGATATGCAGGCTGCCGCCCACCGAATAGCCCCGCGTGCGCGCCATGTTCAAGGTTTCCATGACCACCCCTTGCCCGGCAAACGCGGCGTCGCCATGGATCAAAATTGGCACCACTTGCCGCCGCGCCGTATCCCCGCGTCTTTCTTGGCGCGCGCGCACCGAGCCTTCCACCACCGGATCAATGATTTCCAAATGCGATGGATTGAAGGACAGCGCGACATGCACCAGCCCGCCCGGCGTTTCAATATCCGAAGATACGCCTTGGTGGTATTTGACATCGCCGGTTTGCGTGTCGGCATCATCAAGTTGGTATTTGCCTTCAAATTCGCCAAACAATTGTTTCGGCGCTTTGCCAAGGATATTGACCAACACATTGAGACGCCCGCGATGTGCCATGCCGATTACGATTTCGCGCACCCCAAGCGCGCCAAATTGCTGAATCATGTCGGCTAACGTGGGAATCAACACATCGCCGCCTTCCAACGAGAACCGCTTCTGCCCGACATATTTTTTGTGCAGATATTTTTCCAAGCCATCGGCGGCGGTTAGTTTTTGCAGTAAATGAAGGCGTTCTGGTTCGCTGATTGGCGACCGCACCGGCTCGGACTCCACTCGCCGCCGTAGCCATTCCCGTTGCTCCACTGAAGTCAGGTGTCCGATTTCATACCCAATCGGTCCGCAATACACCGTGCGCAGGTACGCCAACATCTCCCGCAGCGGTTTGCGCCCGCCGCCGCCGAGGTTGCCCATATCAAATTCGGTGTCCAGATCGTCGGCGTCTAAATCAAACCGCCGCAGTTCAATTTCGCCGGCGGCGCCGCGCGGCATGACGCCGATGGGGTCCACTTCGGCTAACAAATGACCGAGCGCGCGGTAGGCGGCGATGAGCCGTGATACTTGCGCTTGTTTGTGGATTGAACTGTGCAGCCGCGTTTGCGAACCATGCGGCGCGCGCGCGCCGGGCGGCGTAGCCGCCTCCGGCAACGCGGCAAAAATGCGCCGCCAGGTAGGATCCGCGTGCGGTGCCGCGCCCGCGCTGACCTCGCGATACAGCGATTCCAGATAGGCAAGGTTGCCGCCGTGCAAAAATGCGCGCTCAGCCAGTGGCTCTTTCATCAGTCCAGCGGCTCTTTCATCGGTTGCTCAGCATCGGCGTGCATTCTCGTGGGAATTTTGCTTCGGCGGCATGAGGGTCGCGGAGGCGACGGCGGCAAATAGTATATCCTGTATCATCGCCTTTGCGGGCAAACGCCGCGCGCGGGCTACAATCATCGCGGTGGCTTGAAGTCGGTGGATTTCGCAACTTCGCATTATGACAGAACTTAATTGGAAACAACGCTACAGCCGACAAATTCGGCTGCCGCTGGTGGGCGAGCGGGGGCAACGGAAACTGCGCCAAGCCAAAGTGCTCATTCTCGGCTTGGGCGGACTCGGCTCACCGGTTGCCATGTACCTAACCGCCGCCGGCGTCGGCGAGTTGCGGCTGGCGGATTTTGACTGCGTGGATGAATCCAATCTGCAACGCCAGATCATCCACCGCCATTGCGACATCGGCGAACTCAAAGCCGCTTCAGCAGCCAACACCGTGCGCGCGCTCAACCCCGCCACGCAAGTGGTTACGCTGGATTATTCCTTAGACTACGACGACTTGCTTGCCCAAGCCGGCGCGGTGGACTTGCTCGTGGACTGCACCGATAACTTCCCCACTCGCTTTGAAATGAATCGGGCTTCCCGGCAAACCAATACGCCGCTGGTGTCGGCGGCGGCGATTCGCTGGGAGGGGCAAGTGACTGCGTTTGACCCGCGAGTGCCGCATAGCCCTTGTTATCAATGCCTTTATCCGGAGCAGGATATAACCAGCGCCACTTGCGAAATGGAGGGCGTCATCTCCCCGTTAGTGGGCATAGTCGGCGCCATGCAAGCGATGGAGGCGGTCAATATCTTGCTTGGGCATGGGCAACTGCACGGTGTGGTATGGCTGTTTGACGCCCACGCGATGGAATGGCAGCGCATGCAATTGCCGAAAAATCCACAGTGTCGCGCCTGCCGGCGGTAGCGTTTGCAATCGCAAGTACGTTATGCGGACGCCGCCTCAGTCGCCGCTTTCTGTTTTGCCGAATTCGGTTGGCAATCGGCGACTTCTGCAATCACCGCGCGCGCCGCTAACAGCGATAGTATTTGTTGCACGCATTGTGGCACGCTGTGGCGTTCGGTTTTGACGATGAGGTCGGCGTTTTGCGGCGTTTCATAAGGCGAAGATATGCCAGTGAAATCGGCAATTTCCCCTTTGCGCGCGCGCTGATATAGCCCTTTGATATCCCGCTGTTCGCAGACCGCCAACGGGCAATCGCAGAATATTTCAATGAAATCATCGGTCTGCTCGACGATTCCCCGCACCCACTGGCGGTCGGCGCGAAACGGCGAGATGAAGGCGGTTAGCGCAATCACGCCGCCTTCCACCAACAACTTCGCCAGATGACCGATGCGGCGGATATTTTCGGCGCGGTCGGCGGCGGAAAAACCGAGGTCGCCGCACAAGCCATGCCGCACATTGTCGCCATCGCAAACGAAGGTTTGGCAACCGCGTTGATGCAATTCTTCTTCAAGCGCGTGCGCGAGCGTGGATTTGCCGCTGCCGGATAAACCAGTAAACCACAAGATCACCCCGCGATGTCGGTTGCGCCGTTCACGCCGTTCGCGCGTGACCGTGGCGTGATGCCACACGGCGTTGGAGGATTTGCCGGTATCGGACATAGTTGCAACGACAAAAATTAAAAAAATCCGAGCAAGGAAGCGGAATAAGCGGCAAAGTATTTGCGTTAAAAAATTAGGCTGGTCTGTTTTATTGTTTTTCACTGCTCGGCGAATTTTCGGCCATGGTTGGGCGGAAGAGGTTGCGCGCGGCGAGCAACCAACAACCATTGAAACGCTTGCCAGCAGAACCGCGAAAAATGGTGGGCCCGGTAGGACTTGAACCTACGACCAAAGGATTATGAGTCCCCTGCTCTGACCAACTGAGCTACAGGCCCATTGCGTGCGCCGACCCGTTGCCGATTGCCATGGATCGCCTAATAGCCGGCGGAGTCAATAAAACTGCGTAATTGTTCAGAGCGGCTGCGATGTTTCAGTTTTCGCATGGCTTTTGCCTCAATCTGGCGAATGCGTTCGCGCGTGACATCAAACTGCTTGCCGACTTCCT
>JAHRAW010000168.1 GCA_020027415.1 Gammaproteobacteria bacterium | reverse complement strand
GTTCTGGTCGCACAGCGTGTCGCCGGTGGAAACATATTTGAGACCGACCGCAGCCGCAATGTCGCCCGCTCGCACTTCTTTGATATCTTCGCGATTGTTGGAATGCATCTGCAGGATGCGACCAATGCGTTCCTTTTTTTCTTTGATTGAATTATACACCGTGTCCCCAGAATTGAGCACCCCGGAATACACTCTAAAGAAAACCAACTGCCCGAAAAACGAATCGGACATGATTTTAAATCCAAGCGCCGCAAAAGGCTCGTTGTCGTCGGCGTTGCGCACGATTTCGCTTTTGCGGTCGGCGCCGACGCCGATAATCGGCGGCACATCCACCGGACTCGGCATGTAATCAATCACGCCGTCTAACATGGCTTGCACTCCTTTGTTTTTGAAGGCGGAGCCGCAAAACACCGGAATGACCTCATTGTTTAATGCGCGATGGCGAATTCCTTTCATGATTTCCGCTTCGCTCAGATTGCCCTCCGCGAAATACTTTTCCATCAAGGTATCGTCCGACTCAACCGCGGCTTCAATCAGTTTCTCGCGGTATTCTTCACACTGCGCCAGCATCTCCGCAGGAATATCGCGCTGCTCAAATTTAACGCCCATGGATTTTTCATCCCAGTGAAGGGCTTTCATTTTCACCAGATCCACCACGCCCACGAATTGTTCTTCGGCGCCGATGGGGAGTTGCATCGCCACTGGGTTGGCGCCCAGGCGGGTGCGAATTTGCCCAAGCACGCGCAAAAAATCGGCGCCGGTGCGGTCCATTTTGTTGACGAAAGCTATGCGCGGCACTCGGTATTTGTCGGCTTGTCGCCATACCGTTTCAGACTGCGGTTCGCACCCGCCCACCGCGCAGAAAACCGCCACCGCGCCATCTAACACGCGCAACGAGCGCTCCACTTCAATGGTGAAATCCACATGCCCGGGGGTGTCAATGATGTTGATGCGGTGCTCCGGATACTGTTGCGCCATGCCGGACCAAAAACAGGTGGTCGCCGCCGAAGTAATGGTGATGCCCCGTTCCTGTTCCTGTTCCATCCAATCCATCACCGCGTTGCCGTCGTGCACTTCGCCGAGTTTATGGGACAGCCCGGTATAAAACAGCACGCGCTCAGTGGTCGTGGTCTTGCCGGCATCAATGTGCGCCATGATGCCGATGTTGCGATACTGCTTAAGTTGAGTCTTTCGTGCCACTTGGTTGGCTCTCGTCAGCGAAGGTTACAGTTGAATATGACTTACTAAAAACGATAATGCGAAAACGCTTTGTTGGCTTCCGCAATTTTGTGTGTGTCTTCGCGTTTTTTAACTGCGCTGCCGCGCGCTTCCGATGCGTCCATCAATTCGCCGGCCAGCCGCGCGGTCATGGATTTTTCGTTGCGCTTGCGCGCCGCTTCCACCAGCCAGCGCATCGCCAACGCCAACTGCCGATTGGGGCGCACTTCCACCGGCACTTGATAGGTCGCTCCGCCGACCCGCCGACTCTTCACCTCAACACCGGGGCTTACGTTTTCAATGGCGCCATTGAAAACGCTGACCACATCGTTGCGACCGCGCTGCTTGATCATTTCAAGCGCGTCATACAGAATTTTTTCGGCGATGGATTTCTTGCCGTTTCGCATCATGATGTTGATGAATTTGGCAACCGCCCGCTCCTTGTATTTCGGGTCGGGCAGAATATCCCGCTTCGGCACTTCTCTGCGTCTTGGCATGGATGAACTCTTTCATTCACTAATTAAAAACCAATCAGCGCGTTGCGCTGAACCAAGTTTCATGTTCGTTGCGCGTTGTTAAATTCATGCGCGCATGCTCTTTGGCGGAAAACGATTTCCGACAAGCCGCCCATCAACCTCTCGGCGAATAACTCAACTCAAACCAACTCAAGCCACTTTTTCGGCGAGTCGAATCGCGCGAGTTGTCGCAAATTTCAATCGGCGGATGTCCGCCGGTGTTACCTCAGTTACTCTCAGTTACCTCAATTAACTCAGCGCGACCGCGACACCCAGTCGCAACGTTACGATTTGGGGCGTTTGGTGCCGTATTTTGAGCGCCCCTGACGACGCTCGGATACTCCGGAAGTATCCAGCGCGCCGCGCACGGTGTGATAGCGCACGCCCGGCAAATCCTTGACCCGACCGCCACGCAACAACACCACTGAGTGCTCTTGCAAATTGTGTCCTTCGCCGCCGATATAGGTGGTTACTTCATACCCGTTGGTCAAGCGCACCCGCGCCACCTTGCGCAACGCCGAATTCGGCTTTTTCGGCGTGGTCGTATATACCCGAGTGCATACGCCGCGCTTCTGCGGACAGGCCTGCAACGCCGGCACATTTGACTTCTTCACCTGCTTGGCGCGCGGGTTTCTAACCAGTTGATTCAGAGTTGGCATACCACAATCCAAAGCCGCAATACAAAAGAGCAATCCAACGGGATCGCCCAAAGGAACACAAAATGACACAGACCCACGAAAGAAACACAAAGCAAACAAGCCGAAGTTTTCCAGCCAGCCGCAAACTCGGCTGATCCCCCCCCACTACGCATCTAATCTCACGAGGCGCGTCATTGTATGCGATGTAAATTGCTGATGTCAAGCAAGAATTGCCCTAACTCGGCAATATTTTGTTGTTTTTTCATGCCGAGTTGCGGGCGATTGGCTCTTTTGCCTCTTTGCCTCATTACTCCACCAGCGCCGCGTCCTTGGGTTCGGCGGCGGCAGCTTCCGCATTGTCGTTGTCCGCGGATTGGGCGGATGGGTCGTCCACCGTGGTCAACAGGTCTTCCAGTTCTTGGTTTTTCTGCAATTTTTCCTGTTGCGCGCGCTTGCGCTCCTGATGAAATGCCAGCCCGGTGCCGGCTGGAATCAGGCGACCGACGATGACATTTTCTTTCAGCCCGCGTAAGTGGTCAAACTTGCCGTACACCGAAGCATCGGTCAGCACGCGCGTGGTTTCCTGAAAAGACGCCGCCGAGATGAAGGATTCGGTGGTCAGCGAGGCTTTGGTGATGCCGAGCAGCACCGGCTTCCAAACCGCTTCTTCCTGATCATGTTCGCGCAACTTTTCATTTTGCTCCAACACCACGGATTTCTCCACCTGCTCGTTGGGCAAGAAGTCGCTGTCGCCGGCGGTGATGATTTTTACTTTGCGCAACATCTGCCGCACAATCACCTCAATATGCTTGTCGTTGATTTTCACGCCTTGCAGTTGATAAACATCCTGGACTTCATTGACGATGTAATCAGCCAGCGCCGCGACGCCGCGATATTCCAGAATGTCGTTTGACAACGGCGGCGCTTCCACTAACATCTCGCCGCACTGCACATCCTCGCCGGCGAATTTGGTGATGCGATACGCCTTGGGGATGAGAATGTTGTATTCCTCATGCACAACCGAGGCCTTTTCCTTCTCCGACAACTTGAAGGCATCCTGCTTCGCCTTGGCGGCCGCTTTGAACTGCTGTTGGGCTTCTTTGGACGCGCCTTCCTGCCGCAAGCGTTTCAACTCACCTTGCGCTTTCTCCTTTTCCGCGCGCGCTTCTTGTTGCACTTGCTCGCGCGCTTTTTGCAACGCTACATTTTTCGCCTGCGCCTCCTCGCGATTGACCCATTTGCCTTTCGGATAGCCGCTGCCGCCCGGCTTGGTGATTTTGACTTGGTCGCTTTGGATGATTAAACGGCGCTTGGTGGCGGTGTCAATGCCAAACGAAATCACGCCAGCCCGTTCCGCCATAATCGCCGATTCCTTCGGCTTGCGCGCTTCAAACAACTCAATCACGCGCGGCATGCCGCCGGTAATGTCGTGGGTTTTGGTGGAGCCTTTATGCACCCGCGCGAGAATATCGCCGCTGTGAACATCCTGCCCGTCGTGGAGTTCAACGATGCAATTCGCGTCCAACTGATAGCGGACTTCCTCTTCGGTGCCCGGAAATTTTAGCGGCCTGCCGTCGGGGTCGGTGAGCATGATGGACGGCATGACCTGTTGCGCACCGCCGCGCCGACTCGGCGCATCCAACACCACATAGGTGTTGCGTCCGGTCAACTCATCCGCCTGCATTTTGACGGTGACGCCCTCTTCCATGTTGATGAACTTAACCTTGCCGGCCACTTCGGTGATGATGGGGTCGGTGTACGGATCCCAAGTGGCGACCACCGGCCATTTGTCGTCTTTGTCGAGCGCGACGCGGTCGCCTTCGTTGACTAACAGAAGCGCGCCGCGCGGCAGGTCGTGGCGTTCGCAATCCAAGTTGTTTTGGTCGCGCACAATCAGTTTGCCGGAGCGGCTCAGCACCACATATTTGCCGTCTGAGTTTTTTACCACCTTATCCACTTCCAAGTGAATGCTGCCTTCGTTGGCGACCGCAATTTGGCCAACCCGCACATCCGAGGCGGTGCCGCCGATGTGGAAGGTGCGCAAGGTAAGTTGCGTGCCCGGCTCGCCAATGGACTGCGCGGCAATCACCCCCACCGCTTCCCCGATATTGATGACATGCCCGCGCCCGAGGTCGCGCCCATAGCATTTCGCGCACACCCCAAAACGCGTCTCGCAGGTTACCGCGGAGCGCACTTTCACATCTTGAATGCCGCGCTGTTCAATCAGTTCCACCAACGCCTCATCCAACACCTGCTCTCTGGAAATCAGCGTCTTCTTGAGGTGGTTCGGGTCCATAATATCCTCGGCGCTGAAACGCCCCAACAAGCGATCTTTGAGCGCCACCACCACTTCGCCGCCTTGTATTTGCGCTTCACGGCGTATGCCTTCGCGGGTGCCGCAGTCCTCCTCGCTCACCACCAAATCTTGGCACACATCCACCAACCGACGGGTGAGATATCCGGCGTTGGCGGTTTTCAGCGCGGTGTCGGTCAGCCCTTTGCGCGCGCCGTGGGTGGAGATGAAGTATTGCAACACATCCAAGCCTTCGCGGAAATTGGCGGTGATTGGGGTTTCAATAATGGAGCCATCCGGCTTTGCCATCAAACCGCGCATGCCCGCCAACTGGCGAATCTGCGCGTGCGAACCGCGCGCGCCAGAATCCGCCATCATGTGGATGGAATTGAACGAATCCTGTTCAATTTGCTTGCCTTGACGGTCGGTAACTTGTTCGCGCCCCAGTTCGCTCAGCATGGAGTCGGCAACCTGTTCGCTGGTGCGCGACCAGATGTCAATGACCTTGTTATAACGTTCGCCATCGGTTAATAAACCGTCGGTGTATTGCCGCTGAATTGCCACCACCTCTTTTTGCGCGGCTTCCAAAATTTTGCCTTTGCTTTTGGGGATTACCATATCGTCCATGCCGATGGAGATGCCGGACAACGCCGCCATGCGAAAACCGGTGTACATTAATTGGTCGGCGAAAATCACCGTTTCCTTGAGCCCGGCTTGGCGGTATGAAGTGTTGATCAGTTCAGAAATGTTTTTCTTTTTCATGGGGCGGTCAATCAGCGCAAAATCCAGCCGCGACGGCAGAATCTCGGATAACAGCGCGCGCCCCACGGTGGTTTCCACGATTTTCATCGCGCTTGCATCGGCGCCGGCGCCCATGTCCGACTCGGCTGCCGCATCGGCGTTTTTTCGCGGCGGCATTCGCACCTTAATTCTGGCGTGCAAGTGTACTTGCCCGCTTTCATTGGCGCGCCGCAACTCGGCGATATCGGCAAAATAACCGCCGCTGCCTTTGGCGGCGGCGCTTTCCCGGGTCATGTAATAAAGCCCCAACACAATGTCCTGAGACGGCACGATAATCGGCTCGCCGTTGGCCGGCGAGAGGATGTTGTTGGTGGACATCATCAACGACCGGGCTT
>JAHRAW010000155.1 GCA_020027415.1 Gammaproteobacteria bacterium | reverse complement strand
TGGATGCAGCGGCATAATGCACTCGTGCAAGTCGCCCACCGAAAGTTGGCTACTCAGTTGCTTGATACAGTGGGTCCAGGTTTGTGACATGTTGAAAATCAACTCGCGCTATTAAGAAATCATATTTATAGAAAATTGCCGAACGATTCCGCCAAACATTCAGTCAAACAATTCGGTATGCCGTCACCATGCTCCGACCATGAGTATACTACCACGCCAAACCGCTCAGCGCACCCAATTTTTTTACTTGCAATGATATAAATTTACCCGCCGCCGTCCGGCGTAACGCGCGCCGCCCATTTGGTAGTACAATGGTAGCCGAAAAGGATGTCTAAGGTAACCGAAGGCAACCCAACCATACCAACGAACCCTTCATTATGAAAACCCAAGCCAAAGTGGTTGTCATCGGCGGCGGCGTGGTGGGGGTAAGCACCCTCTACCACTTAGCAAAAAAAGGCTGGCGCGATGTAGTTTTGGTGGAACGCAAGGAATTGACCTCCGGCTCCACCTGGCACGCCGCCGGGCTCTTGCCGTTGTTTAACATGAGTTACTCGGTGGGCAAACTGCACCAGTATTCAGTCAATTTCTATCAAGCGCTGGAGCAGGAAACCAAACTCTCGGTTGGTTTCCGCCAAGTCAGCAACATCCGCTTAGCTTGCACCGAAGACCGCATGGACGAGTATCGTTACTATGCCGGTGTCGGCAAGACCGTCGGCGTTCAAATCAATTTTCTAACGCCGCAACAAGTCGGGGAAATTTGGCCCATGTGCAACACCAAAGGCTTGGTCGGCGCGATTCAACACCCCGAAGACGGCTATATCCAGCCTAACGACCTGACCACCGCGTTAGCTCGCGGCGCGCGCAACCACGGCGCCGAGATTTACCGCCATACCTGCGTCACCGCACTTGAACCGCGCAACGATGGCTGGCGCGTGACAACCGACCGCGGCGACATTGATTGCCAGCATGTGGTTTCGTGCAGCGGCAATTTCGCCCGCAACACCGGCGCGATGGTCGGCTTGGATATCCCGGTCATCCCGGTTGAGCATCAATACATCGTCACCGAACCGCATCCGCAAATTTTAGCGCGCAAACAAAAAGGGCTGCCGGAACAAGGCGTGTTGCGGGAATCCGATGCCGGCTATTATCTGCGCGAGGAAGCCGGCGGCATGCTCCTCGGTATCTATGAACGCGGCGCGCCTTGTTGTTATGTGGATGGTCCCAGCGGCGACTGCGAGAACGAATTATTTCAGGGGGATTTGGAGCGCCTGGAACCGCATATTGAAGCCTGCATTAATCGGGTGCCGGCGTTTGGCGAGGTTGGCGTCAAGCAAATTTACAACGGCGCCATCGCCTATACCCCGGACGGCAATCCCATTGTCGGTCCGGCGTGGGGGCTGAACAATTTCTGGCTCAACGAAGGGCATAGTTTCGGCGTCACCGCCGCCGGCGGAGCGGGCTGGCAGCTGGCGGAGTGGATCATTGACGGCGAGCCGACCGTGGATATGATGGGCGTTGACCCGCGTCGCTTCGGCGCGTACGCCGCCCGCGGTTATCTGCGCGAAAAAACCGAAGAGGCGTATCGCAACGTATTCACCACCCACTTCCCGGACGAAGAGCGCGCCGCCGCCACCCCCCTCAAAACCACCCCTTGTTACGACCGCATGAAAGCCCTGGGCGCGGTGTTCGGGCATGTATATGGCTGGGAGCGCGCCAATTGGTTTGCGCCGCCCGACTATAAATTGCCGAAAGACGAAATTGATAGCGGTGAGGTGTTGCTGAAAACCAACACCTCACCGCCGCTCGCCGACGGTCGCGTGGTTGAACGCTATTCCTTCCGCCGCTCAAATTATTTTCCCTTCGTCGGCGAAGAATGTTTGCATGTGCAAAACAAAGTAGGATTGTTGGACATGTCGGCATTCGCGAAATGCTATGTCACCGGCGACGGCGTGCACGCGTGGCTCCAAACAATTTTCGCCAGCCGCATCCCGAGCACCGACGGCCGCATCAGCTTGTGCTACATGCTATCGGCGAACGGCGGCGTGCGCGCCGAGTTCACGGTGTATAAAAGCGGTCGCGGCTACTACTTAGTGTCCGCCGGCGCATTTGAACGCCACGACCACGATTGCCTGTCCCAAGCATTGCCCGCCGACGGCAGCGTACGACTGCATCCGGTCACCACGCAATACGGCGTATTAGTCGTCGCCGGACCGAAATCGCAAGCGTTGTTGCAAAAACTCACCGACACCGACCTTTCCACCGATCACTTCGGCTGGCTAACCGGTCGCTTCGTCAACATCAAAGCCGCGCAATGCCATTTGATCCGCGTCAACTTCGTCGGCGAGTTGGGTTATGAATTACATCATCCGATTGAAATGCAAAACTACATTTTTGACCAACTGATGTCGGCCGGCGCCGAATTTGACATCAAGCCGTTTGGCATTCGCGCGATGGACTCCATGCGCTTGGAAAAATCCTACCGCCTAATCCCGCGCGAAATGTCCATTGAATACGCGGCGCTTGAATCCGGTCTGGACCGCTTCGTGCGCCTGGACGACCAGCGCGACTTCATCGGCAAACAAGCGTTGCTGGATTGGCGCCAACGCGGCTTCCAAAACGCGTTCGTCACGCTGGAAGTTCATGGCGTAACCGACGCCGACGCGCGCGGCTCGGAAGCGCTCTACCAAGACGGCAAATTGATTGGCCGCGCAACCTCCGGCGGCTACGGCTTCCGCCTCAAAAAATCCTTGGCGCTGGGCTTCGTAAAACCGCCCGCGGCGAAAATCGGCGCCGAACTGGAAATCAACCTCCTCGGCAAAGCCCATAAAGCAACGGTAATTACGGAGTCGCCGTATGACCCGCGCAATGAAAAGTTGCGCGGGTGACAGATTCGCCGCGCGCACCACGGCTTAATTCTCATGGAAGTTCAGAATTTATACATCGGCGACAATCTGCCGATTATGTTGCGCATGGAAAGCGACACGGTGGATTTAATCTACACCGACCCGCCGTTTAACTCCAACACCTTCCGCAAAGGCAAAACCGAAGCGCATTCATTTGACGACACGTGGAGCAAAGCCGAGGTGGATTATGCGCATGCGGTTAATCTGAAATTTCAATACCCGCATATGTGGCAGATGATTGTGCTTACCGAAAAGATGCACAGCAAATCCATGCACAACTACCTTG
>JAHRAW010000148.1 GCA_020027415.1 Gammaproteobacteria bacterium | reverse complement strand
GTACGCCGATGGCGTGCCTGAATTAAGAAGATACTCTTTTGTTGGTGTTTTGGCAAGCATAAAACGGGACAATGCTGTTGTATCTGCGGTGGGATTCGCGCGGGGCGCTTCGATATTCCTGCGGTCACCCCCCACTCCGTCTTTCCCGCGATCGGTTAAGCCTGCCCCGCAAGATTTAAGCGGGGAACTGCGGGAATGGCGGCTAAAGTCAGTCTTTCACCGCTAAATTGGGTATACTCGCTTGCCTTCGTAGGTTTTCCGGTTGGGGTGTGACGCCGATAACGAGTTTCAATCTTGTTCGCCAGTCGCCACCGCGCGCTCATTCCCGGGTAACTGAACTCCCTTCTTCTCCTAACGCGCCGTGCCGCAACCAAGCAGTTAGCCCATGGTGAGCGAATCCACTCCGCCGCACCCGGCAACTTGGTTTCCGCAGCCGGTGCGCAAGCAAGTGACGGTGCTGTTCTGCGATGTAGTTGACTATACCGCGCGCGCGGTGTGCTTGGATCCGGAAGACCTCGCCGATGAAATTCGGGTGTTCCAAACGCTGTGCGGCGAAGTTTCCCACAAGCACCATGGGCATATCGCCAACTATTTAGGCGACGGCATTTTGGTGTTGTTTGGGCATCCTTATGCGAATGAATTCGCGCCGCAGCATGCGGCGCACGCCGGCATGGAAATGGTCGCCCAGACCCAGCGCAACAACGCTGCGGCGCATTGGCGCGGACGCCAGCCGATTAAAATTCGCGTCGGCATCGCCACTGGGTTGGTGGTGGTCGGCGAACGCGCCGGCGCCGCGCGCGACCAAGACGAATTGATTTTTGGCGAAGCCCCCAACCTTGCCGCCCGCCTGCAGGGGTTAGCCGAACCGAACACGGTGCTGACCGCGCTGCGCACTCGGCGGTTAGTGGGCGCCGCGTTCAAGTTCCGCGACCGTGGCGAACATCGCGTCAAAGGGTTTGCGCAACCGGTGAGCGCGTGGCAAATCTTGTGCGCGCGACCTTATCAAAGCCGCGCGCGCGCTTCGCTGAAACGAGTCACCACGCGGTTTATCAGCCGGCAACCTGAATTGCAAAGTTTGCAACATTATTATGCGCAAGCGCGGCGCGGGCGTGGTTGCATTCTGCATGTCAGCGGCGATCCCGGCATCGGCAAGTCGCGGCTGATTCGTGCGTTTGAAAAAACCATTCCTAAGCAAAGTTTGCATCGGCTGCGCATCCATTGTTCGCCGTATTTTCGCACCACTCCTTTCAAACCGATTATCAACGAAACGCATCGCTGGCGGCAAATCGGCGCGCAAGACGACCTGACCACGAAACGCGACAACATTCACCAAGCCATGCGTGAAATCGGTTTGGACGGACAGGATGAACACGCGCTGTTCAGCGAGTTATTAGCCATTCCCATGCCGCCGGGGCATGCGGCTCTCAACCTCGGCGGCGAAGAAAAACATCGTCGCTCGGTGCAGGCGCTGGCCACCGTTGTCATCCGCTTATCGCGTTTGCATCCGTTGTTGTTGGTGGTTGAGGATTTGCATTGGGCGGATCCGTCCACGCTGGAAGTTCTCACCGCCTTGATTGCCCGCGCCCGCGCCGAAAAACTGCTCGCCATTTTTACTTCGCGCAGCGGCTTTGTCGCGCCGTGGTCGGCGGCGGAATCGGCGGCGTTAATCCATATCCAATTGGGCGGCTTGGATGCGGAAGAATCGGCGCGTTTGATTGAATCGGTATGCGGCGCGCAGCAATTGCCGCGCCCAATTCAGCAAGCCTTGATTCGCAAAAGCGGCGGCGTGCCGCTGTTCTTGGAGGAAACCAGTCAGCACTTGCTCAGTCAACTTGACCATGGGCAAATTAACGACCGCGACGACCACGACCGCGCGGTCAACTTTACCGCGCAGTTCACCATTCCCGACACCTTGCAAGATTCCTTGAACGCGCGCCTTGACCAGTTGGGCGAAGCCAAAGCCTTCGCGCAGTTGGTGGCGGTTTTCGGCAACGACTTCCGCTATTCATTAAGCAGCAAAATCGCCGCCAAAAACGGCATTGATGCGGATGCCGGCATGGACACCCTGCTGGAAGCCGAGTTGATTGCGGTGGTCGCCGCGCAACCCGAAGCAAGCGAAGACTATTATCAATTTCGCCATGCCTTGTTCCAAGACGCCGCGTACTATTCCCTGCTCAGAAAAACCCGCCAGCAATACCATTTACAAATCGTTGAACTGCTGTTGCAAGACAACCCCGACCTTGCGCGGCAACACCCGGAGTGGATCGCCGAACACTATAGCCACACCGAGCGCGTGGATAAGGCGGTGGATTTATGGCTGCGCGCCGCCCGCCAAGCGATTGCTAAATCCGCCATCAACGAAGCGTTGGAGCGGCTTGCGCGTGGTTTGGCATTGCTGGAAAAACTGCCCGACGATGCGCATCGCCATCGCTGTGAGTTGTCGTTGCGGCTGAATTTAGGCGTGGCGTTGACCGCGCGCAGCGGCTATCACGGCGCGCAAGTTATGCAGTCTTATGAACAAGCCTTGGCGCTCGCCGAAGCCGCCGCCAGCGAGCAACAAACTTGGACTGCGTTATACGGGCTATGGCGTTGCTTGGTTTCGCAAGCGGACTTTTCCAAAGCGTTGCGAGTGGCGGTGAAACTCAAATTGCTCAGTGAAAAATCGGCGGATGCGAAATTGATGATGACCGCTTATGGGTTGCAAGGCATGACGCGCATGGTGAGCGGAAAATTTGCCGCCGCCGAGCATTTCTACGATAAAGCGGTGCGCTTGTATGATCAACACCGCGATCAAAACATGGGCGTTCGGTTCGGGCAAGACCCGTATGTAACGCTGCAAGGCTTGGGCGCGATCAACGCATTAATCCTCAACAAAACGCCGACCTCGCGCGCCGCCATGCATCGCTCGGTGGCGGTGGCGCGCGCCACCAATCATCCCTATACGGTGGCGGAAACGTTGCGCGTGGCGGCAATGTATCAGCAAATCGCCGGCGATTGGGAGGCGCTCAAAGCGTTTGCCGAAGAGACCGTGGCGTTGTCAACCGCGCACGGGTTTGAAGGTTTGTTGGCGGCCGGCAAGATCTTTCTCGCTTTTCATCATGCCGCGCGGCATGGCGCCGCCGCGCAAACCGACCGGATGCAACGGCACTTGCAAAACTACGCCGACAACTACGGTAAATTGTTTCTGCCTTATTTTTATGGCGTGTTGGCGGAAGCGCACATCGCCGGCAAAAATTACGCGGCGGCGTTGCGCGCCACGCAGCAGGCGTTGGCAATGGTGCAGCAGTTTGGTGAAGAATGGTCGCGCGCGCCGCTGTTAGCCATCCAAGTGGAAGCCGCCACGCACGGCGAGTTGGCGAGCGCCGCCGAGATTGCGCGTTGGCGCAACATAGGCTTGGAAACCGCTACCGCGCAACAAGCCTGGTTGATACGCGATCGCTTGCAAGGCGCGCCGCGCAACTGCGATGCCGCCGCATCCATTCCGTTGATTGATCATGCCGACCCGCGGAAAAATTAATTTAGCGTTGCCGCCCAATGTTTTAATCTGGAATCTTCTCTTTTGCTTTACTAGGGAATCTTCTCTTTTGCTTTACTAATGAGTTTCCCGCTTCGCGGGAATGACGAAGGTCAGGTTGGGCCGGGCGGCAAGGTGGCGGTTTGTTGACCGCATTTGCCATTCGCAGATTTGCTTTCCATTAAGCAATCGTCAATGTTACAGTAAAGCGATGATCAACCCGCGCCACTATGACCGCACCGATCGCCTGCTGCTGGGCATTTCCCGCGCGCTGCAAACCGCGCACGAAACCTTTGGCGCGGCGCATACCCAATCTAAGCCCGGCGCGGCGCGTGCCTTTCCGGCGGCGGGGGTGGGCGAGGCTGCGCTGAGCGCGCCCGAGCGGCGGCAAGCCGGGCGGTATATGCGCGTCAATCATGTCGGTGAGGTTTGCGCGCAGGCGTTGTATCGCAGTCAGGCGATGACCGCGCGCGACCCGCGCCTTCGCGCCCGCATGCAACAAGCCGCGCACGAAGAAGCCGACCACCTCGCTTGGTGCGAACGGCGCATGCAGGAATTGGGCGCGCGCAAGAGTTTGCTTAATCCGCTGTGGTGGCTTGGCGCCTTCACCATCGGCGGCGCCGCGGGGTTGGTCGGCGATCGGTGGAATTTGGGTTTTGTCGCCGAAACCGAACGGCAGGTGGTGGCGCATCTGGAAAGCCATCTCGGCAAACTGCCGACCAAGGATGCGCGTTCGCGCGCGGTGGTGGCGCAGATGAAGCAAGATGAAAACGCGCACGCCGAAGCCGCGCTCGCCGCCGGCGCCGCGGAATTGCCGCCGCCGGTTAAACGATTGATGAAATTAGCGGCGAAAGGCATGACTGCCACCGCCTACTGGGTTTAAATTGGGTTTAACCGCAGCGCATTCGTCGCGTTTGCCGCTTGCCATTTACCATTCGCCATTCACGCTACCGCCGGCGGCAAATTCATCGCAGGAGATTCCATGAAAGCCGCAGTTTGTTATGAATTCAACGCGCCGTTAGTAATTGAAGAGGTGGCTTTGGCGCCGCCGCAAGCCGGCGAGGTGTTGGTGAAAATCGCCGCCTGCGCAATTTGCCATTCCGACCTCACTTATATGGACGGCGGGTGGGGCGGCAAACTGCCGCAGATTTTCGGGCATGAAGCGAGCGGCGTGGTGGTGGAAATCGGCGCCGGTGTGCATTCGGTGCGCGCTGGCGACCGCGTGTTGGTGACGCTGTTGCGCTCGTGCGGTTATTGCGCTCCTTGTGAAAACGGCAATCTGCACGCGTGTCAAACTCGGTTTCCGCTGGACCGCGAACCGCGCCTGCGCAATCGCGCCGGCACTACGATCAAGCAAGGGCTGCGCACGGCGGCGTTCGCGGAATACAGCGTGGTGGAGCAATCGCAGTTGGCGGTAATTGCGGATGAGTTGCCTTTTGAGGTCGCTTCGCTGCTGTCATGCGGCGTGATTACCGGCTTCGGCGCGGTGACCAACACCGCCAAAATGCCCGCCAACGCCAGCGCCGCGGTGCTCGGCTGCGGCGGGGTGGGGCTCAATGCGGTGCAAGGCGCGGCTTATTGCGGCGCGCATCCGCTGCTCGCCGTGGATGTGGTGGATCGCAAACTGGCGACCGCCAAACATTTCGGCGCCACGCATTGCGTTAATTCCGCCACCGACGATGCGCGCAAAATGGTGCATGAAATCAGCGCCGGCAATGGGCTGGAGTATGTGTTCGTCGCCGTCGGCAACGCCGACGCCATTCAGCAGGGGCTTGCTTGGTTGGCGCCGACCGGCACCTTAACCATCGTCGGCATGCCGCCCACCGGGCAGTTGGTTTCGTTGGACGCCGCCGAGTTGGCTGCCGCCAGTCAACGCATCCTCGGCAGTAAAATGGGTTCCACGCGGCTGCGCATAGACATCCCCAAACTGCTCGCGTTATATCGCCACGGGCGTTTGAAACTGGATGAGTTAGTTACTAACCGCTATCCGCTGGCGCAGATTAATCAAGCGATTGACGAAGTGCGGCAAGATAAAGTGATTCGCAATGTGATTGTGTTTGAGTAACGCTCAGCGCATTGCGCGCGGTGGCGGCAACACGGCAATGAATCGCTGCGCAGTGCGGCGGTCAAAAAAATATCTTGACCATGGCGAATGCGATTATGCTCAGCCCCACAATCAGCGAG
>JAHRAW010000145.1 GCA_020027415.1 Gammaproteobacteria bacterium | reverse complement strand
CCGAAACCATGCTATGACATGTTATGCTATGGGCTTCCACAACCACTGCTAAGGCAATCACTATGAAAACTTCTTCAATTTCAATTGCATCGCTTGCTCGCTACGCCCCGTTCGCCGCCAACGGCGTCAAGTGGGGCGCGGGCGCGCTGCTTGCTATGACCATGACCTTCGGCAACTTAAGCGTTGCGTGGGGCAAAGACCTAATCTACACCCCCACTTTCAGCAGCGTCGCGGTGGACGGCTATGATGTGACCGAGTATTTCAACGCCGCCGAACCGGTCAAAGGCAACGCCGCCTTCCAAACCGAATATATGGGCGCGGAATGGCATTTCGCCAGCCAGCAGAACCTTGACAAGTTCCTCAGCGACCCGCAAATGTATGCGCCGCAATACGGCGGCTATTGCGCGTGGGCGGTTTCACAAGGCGGCACCGCCAAGGGCGACCCGTTGCAATGGACCGTGCATCAGGGCAAGTTGTATCTCAACTACAACGCGAAAATTAACAAAAAATGGAGTCGCGACAAGGATAACTTGATCGCCACCGCCAACCAAAAATGGCCCGCAGTTTTGCAATGATGGGTGATCGGTAGTTTGCTGAGTTTGCTGAGTTTTGGGGTCGTCATCGCGCGACCCGGAACGCCCGCAACCTAACATTGCATACTCGCGCACGGCGCGCGCTAATTCAAGCATCCGCGCGCGCCGTTGCGCGCTCTTGTTTGCCCGCCAAAGGGAACTAGGAGAAAGCGTCGGCGCGGCTGGGATTTGCGGCGCGCCGCCAATTTCGCCCCGCCACCCGCGGTTGCCTCACGGTTACCAATGAGCGTCGTATTTGAAGTCACCATACCGGTGTTTGGGCTTGCCATGCTCGGCTATGGGGCGGCGCGTTGCGGCTGGTTTTCGCCCCAAAACGCCGCCGGCTTGGCGCATTTCGTGCATAATTTTGCGGTGCCGGTGTTGCTGTTTCGCACCTTCGCCCAAGCCGAGCAAATTGCAACCGGGTCAAGCGTTGACGGAACTTGGCGGCTGCTACTTGGCTATTATGCGCCGATGGCTCTTTTCTACGGCGGCGGCATCCTCATTAGCCGATGGCTCTTCAAACAGGATTTCGCGGCGCAGATTATCAGCGGTTTTGCTTGCAGTTACGGCAACGCTATTTTGCTGGGCTTGCCCATCGCGCTGCTCACCTTCGGCGAAGCCGGCGCCATTCCATTTTTCATCCTGTTAGCCGTGCATGCGTTGAGCGCGTTCACGGTTACCACCGTGGCGTTGGAATACGCCGTTAGCCCTAACGCCAACCGCCGCAATACGCCGCGATGGGCGCATACCATGCAACAGGTGGCGCGCAATCCGATTATCCTCGGCGCCGTCGCCGGGCTAACTTGCAATCAACTGGGAATCACGCTCGCCGCGCCGGTGGATACGCTGACCGGTTTTATGCAAAATGCAGTAACGCCGTGCGCGTTGTTTTCGTTCGGCGCGATTTTGAGCGGCTATCGCATCGCCGGGCGAATGCAACAGACCGCGCTAATCATCGCGCTGAAATGCGTGGCGTTTCCGCTGCTGGTATGGGTCAGTTGCCGTTTTATTTTGCACCTGAACCCGTTGTGGTCGGTGGTCGCCGCTTTGTTGGCGGCGCAACCGGTCGGAGTCAATGTGTTTTTGTTCGCTACGCGCTACCATACCGCGCAAGCGATGGCGACCACCGCGGTGTTTTTATCCACGGTTTTTTCCTTGCTGTCCATGCCGGTGCTGCTCTACCTGATGGAACTGCATGGCTTGCGCTAACCAATCTCGCCACCTCGCAATCACCCCGCCTTGCCGATGAAACCGCCGTTCGCCGCAGTCCCTAACAAGCGCGCGCGCCAAGCCCAAGTGCACATCCGCCGCGCAACGCTTGACGATGCGCGCACCTTAGCGGAGTTCAATCGCAGTATGGCGCTGGAGACTGAAAACCTGAAACTGCGTCCCGCGGTGTTGGTCAGCGGCGTTACCGCGGTGCTGGAAAACCCGGCGCGCGGCTTTTATCTGGTCGCTGAGCATGCTACTGAGCATGCTACTGAGCATGCCATTGAAAATGCGACCGCGGATGCGCATCCCGTTACGCTTGCTTCGTTGTTAGTGACCACCGAATGGAGTGATTGGCGCAATGGCGAATTCTGGTGGTTGCAGAGCGTTTATGTGGTGCGCGAATGGCGCCGTCGGGGAATATACCGCGCGCTCTATCGGCATGTGCAACAACTGGCGGCGCAGGCGCAAAATGTGTGCGGCTTTCGCTTGTATGTAGAACGGGACAATCAGGTTGCGCAAAAAACCTATGCGGCGTTGGGAATGAGCGAAACCGGGTATAAAATGTTTGCCCAGCCACAGCCCCAACACCAATCCGATGCCGACTCTTTGTGATCGCAAACTTTCGCCATTCCCTCCCCCCGCTTTTCCTATGCAAGAAAACTACCACAAACTGCCTCCCTTGCCCGGCGTCAATTTCGTGGCTTTGTCGCCATTGTCCTTTTTGACAAGGGCGGCGGATACCTATCCGACTCATCCCGCGGTGATTTATCAGCAGCGGCAATACAACTGGCGACAAGTCGCGCAGCGTTGCGCCCAACTGGCGGCGGCGTTGCAACAACTCGGCGTGAGGCGCGGCACCACCGTATCGCTGATGGCAGCCAACACCCCGGAACTGGTGGAAGCGCACTACGGCATCCCGCTGGCGGGCGGCGTGTTGAACGCCATCAATACCCGATTGGAGACGGATACGGTGGCGTATATCCTCGCCCATAGCGATTGCCAAGTATTGCTTACCGACACGCACTTTTCCGCAGTGGTAAAAACCGCGCTGACAAAACTGAAACACGCGCCAACGGTGATTGATATCGTGGACGCGCAAGCGCCGCCGCCGGCGGGCAACGGCGAGCGGATGGGCAGCATGACTTATGAAGAACTGCTCGCCACCGCCGCCGCTGATGCCGCCGACCCGACCGAGTGGCGCGGACCGGAATCGGAATGGGATGCGTTATCGCTGAACTACACTTCCGGCACCAGCGGGCGTCCGAAAGGCGTGGTGTATCATCACCGCGGCGCGTATCTGATGGCAATGGGCAGCATCGCCGCGTGGCAAATTCCGCGCCATCCAAGATATCTCTACACCGTGCCGATGTTTCACTGCAATGGGTGGGGGCATGTTTGGACCATGGCGGTGATGGGGGGAACGCTGGTGTGCAATCGGTTGATTCGCGCCGAAGTGATTTTTGACGCCATCGCGCAACACCAAATCACCCACTTCGGCGCCGCGCCGATTGTCCTTGCCATGCTCGCCGAGGCGCCGCCGCAAGTACAAAAAAGCATGCCCTACACCGTGCAAGTGATGACCGCCGGCGCGCCGCCGCCGAGCAAGGTGTTGGAAAAAATAGAACAACTCGGCTTTCAAGTTACGCATGCCTATGGTTTGACCGAAACTTATGGGCATGTGGTGTATTGCGAAGCGAAGGCGGAATGGCAAAATCTCACCCGGCAAGCGCAGGCTGAATTAAAATCCCGACAAGGCGTGCGACTGCCGATGATGGAAGCGGCGCGAGTGCATGCGCTGGCAAGCGGCGCGCCGGTGCCTGCCGACGGCAAGAGCCTCGGGGAAATCGTGTTGCGCGGCAACACCACCATGAAGGGCTATTACAAAAACCCCGAAGCCACCGCCGAAGCGTTCCAAGACGGCTGCTTTCATAGCGGCGATTTGGCGGTGGTGCATGCCGACGGCTATATTGAAATCAAAGACCGACTGAAAGATATCATCATCTCCGGCGGTGAAAACATTTCCTCCATTGAGGTGGAAGCGGCGTTATACAGACATCTGCAAGTGGCAGCGGCGGCGGTGGTCGCCAAGCCGGATCAAAAATGGGGCGAGTCGCCGTGCGCGTTTGTGGAGTTGAAAACAGGGCAAGCGGTCGGCGAACAAGAACTGATTGAATTCTGCCGCCAGTCGCTGAGCGGTTTTAAACTGCCGAAGCAAGTGGTTTTCATGGAACTGCCAAAGACTTCCACCGGTAAGATTCAAAAATTTAAGTTGCGAGAAATGGTGCGCAACGGCGAACTATAAACACTTCATTCCTGCAATTTCTTGGCGCGAATTTTTCCGATCATTTTTCCCGTTCCTTTTCCCATGATTTTTTATTAAATCTTTCTCCTTACGAACCGACATGACTGAAATCAAACAAGTTGCAGTATTGGGCGCCGGCGTCATGGGCAGCGGCATCGCCGGCATATGCGCGAACGCCGGCTGTCAAGTGTTGCTGTTGGATGTGGAGCAAAGCGCCGCCGAAGCCGCCAAAGCCAAACTAACCGCCGGGCGTTCTCCGCTTATCCAAGAGCCCGCGTTGTTGGACAATATCCGCAGCGGCTCGTTTGCCGCCGATATGCAGAGCATCGCCGACTGTGATTGGATTTGCGAAGCGGTGGTTGAAGACCTGAAAATCAAACGCCAATTGTTCACTCAGGTGGAAGCGGCGCGCGCCAACGGCTCTATTATCACCACCAACACTTCCGGCATTCCGCTGAAAGATATTTACGCGGATATGCCGCCGCGTTTGCAACAAGACATCGCCGTCACCCACTTTTTCAATCCGGTGCAGGTGATGAAATTGGTGGAACTGGTGGGCGGCGAACACACCAAAGCCGAAACGCTCGCTACGCTGGCGGAGTTTCTCGGCGCGCGCCTCGGCAAAGGCGTGGTGCATGCCAAAGACACGGTTAACTTCATCGGCAACCGCATCGGCTGCTTGTGGATGTTGGCGGGCTTGCATCTCGCCGAAAAAGCCATGCGCGAGCACGGCTTAACCATAGAATCGGTGGACGCGCTGACTTCGGCGCCGCTGGGATTGCCGCCCACCGGCTTATACGGCTTGATTGATTTAGTCGGCTTGGATGTGATGTTCAATGTCGGCAAAAATCTGCACGCCAACCTACCGCCGGCCGACCCGGGGCGAGCCTTCACTTCGTTCACCGAGCATGTGCAACGCATGCACGACCGCGGGCAATTAGGGCGCAAAAGCGGCGGCGGATTTTACAAACTCATCCGCCACCACGACGGCAGTAAGAGCATGCAAGTTTTTGATTTCGGCGACGACTGCTGGCGCGCAGCGCAAGCGGTTGAGTTGCCCGAAAACGAGCGCACCTTGTGCGGCGTGTTCGCCAGCGACAGCGGCAACGGTGCTTTCGTGCGCGATTTGCTCACCACCACGTTGTGCTATGCAGCTGCACTGGTGCCGGAAATTTCCAACGACATCGTCAACATTGACCGCGCCATGCGCTGGGGCTTCAACTGGCAACATGGTCCGTTTGAAATGATTGACCAACTGGGCGCGCGCACTTTCATGCAATCGCTCAACCAAACTTCCGCGCCGTTGCCGAACATGCTGCGCGTGTTACAAGAAAGCGGCGCGCAAAGTTTTTATCGCAACGATGGGCGCGAGTATTTGACGCTGGACGGACGCTGGGAAAAAGTGTAGGTAACTTCTTTGCGCCATTTTTTACGCCTACGATTGATTCGCCATGCCCACCCAATATAGCCAAGCGCCGCCGCTGGAGCGGTTGGAAAAAATCGGCGCGCGCGGGCGCCTCGGCTTGGTGGCGTTAGCCACCGATGTCAACAGCGAAACGGATTTGCGGCGCATGGCGCCGGCGGGCGTGGAAATTTTCACCAATCGTGTGCAAAACTGCAACCCAACCACGGTGGAAAACCTGCGCGCCATGGCGCCGGATATTAGCCGCGCCGCCGGTGGAATCCTGCCGGGAGATTCGTTGGATGTGCTGCTTTACGCATGCACTTCCGGCACTGCGGTCATCGGTGAAAGCGAGGTCATCAAACTGCTACAAGCCGGGCGCGGCAAACTGCCATGCACCACGCCCATCACCGCCGTCATGGCGGCTTTGAAATGTTTGTCCGCGCGGCGCATCTCCATCTTGACTCCGTATATCCAATCGCTTAACCGCGAACTGGTGGCATTGTTAAACCAACGCGGGATTGAAGTTCTCAATATCCATGGCTTCGGCATCGCCAGCGACGCCGACATGAGCGGCGTCAGCCATGCTTCCATCGTTGATGCCGCACTCGCCGCCTGCCATGAAGACGCCGACTTGCTGTTTATATCATGCACTGCATTACGCGCCGCCGAAGTCATCGCGCGTCTGGAAAGCAAAATCAACAAACCGGTGCTCAGTAGCAATCAAGCGATGCTGTGGCACGCTTTGCAACTATTGCAACGACCACTTCCGGTTTCCGATTTCGGCAGGTTGTTCAAACACCGCGCGCCTGCCTAACGCCGCGCAAGCGCGCGACCTCGCTTCATTGCAACGGCTTGCTTTGTATAGCAACCCGTTGCTTCACCAAAGTTTCGTTCAGCAAACTGACGCATGCATACATCATGCGCAGAGCCGGCGTCTCGGTGTTGGTAATCTCCGCCATTTCCACCACCGCGCCGAGCAAACTGTCAATTTCCAGCGGTTTGCCGGCTTCCACATCTTGCAGCATTGAAGTTTTATGCTTGCCGACTCGTTCCGCGCCGGCGATTCGCCGTTGTAGCGTCACGCGAAAACGGACGCCTAATTTTTCTGCAACCTGCTGCGCCTCGCGCATCATGCTCTCCATCAGTTCCCGCGACAACGGAAACTGGCAGATTCCCTCTAAGGTGGCGTGGGTCAATGCGCTGAGCGGGTTGAAACACAAGTTGCCCCATAACTTCAGCCAAATCTCCGCGCGAATATCGGTGAGCACCGGCGCTTTGAAACCGGCTTCAACAAACATCCGCGCGACGCGGTGCGCCCGTTCGGAGTCCGCGCCATCCAGTTCGCCGAGCGGAAAATGCGCGCCTTCAAGGTGTTGGATGACGCCCGGCTGGGAGACGATGGCGGCGACAAAAGTGCTGCAGCCTAAAATTCGCTCGGCGTCCAAAGTGCGCGCGAGCAAGCCGTCCGGGTCAACCGCAGCCACGGTACGATTCGCGTATTCGCCATTCAGTTTTTGGAAATACCACCATGGGATGCCATTCTGCAGGGTTACCAACACGCCATTCGGCGCTAACAAATTAGGCAGTTGCGCGGCGAGCGCGGCGATTTGATGGGATTTCACCGCTAACAGCACCACATCGTGACAACCCAGTTGCGCGATGTTATCGGTGGCGTGCGCGTTTTTGACGAGCAACGATTCACCGTCCTGGATTAGTTTCAAGCCGTGCCGCTGAATCGCCGCCAGTTGTGCGCCGCGCGCCAGCAAGGAGACCGAGTGCCCGACATGCGCGAGGCGCGCGCCCAACAACCCGCCGATTGCCCCGGCGCCGACCACGCATACTTTCATTTAACGACCCGTTTCCACGCCCCGGCTAAAATAATCCTTCCACTTCGCCTTGCGCGCCCAAGCGAATTTGATTGGCGGCGGGCGTGCGCGGCAAGCCGGGCATGGTCATGATATCGCCGCAAATCACCACCACAAAGCCCGCCCCAGCCGACAGCCGAACTTCTCGAATCGGCAACACATGTCCGTTGGGCGCGCCCTTCAAACTTGGGTCGGAAGAAAAACTATACTGGGTTTTGGCGATGCATACCGGCAGGTTTCCGAAGCCGTCGTTTTGCAGGTCTTGGATGTGGTTGCGGATTTTCTGGTCGGCGATGATGTCTTCGGCGCGATAAAGTTGGGTCGCCACGCTTTTAATTTTCTCCCAGATGGGCATGTCATCCGGATAAGTTGGCGTAAACTTGCGCGCGCCGCGCTGCGCCACCGTCGCCACTTCGCGCGCAAGTTGCACCGCGCCGGCGCCCCCTTTATCCCAGTGCTCAGCATCTATGGCGGTTACGCCGCAGCCCGCGGCAAGGTCGCGCACCGCCGCCATTTCGGCGTCGCTGTCGGCGCTGAAACGATTAATCGCCACCACCACCGGCAAACCGAACGCTTGGATGTTTTCAATGTGGCGCACCAGATTGACGCAACCATCTTTGAGCGCCGGCAGGTTTTCCTTGCCGAGATCCGGTTTCTCAACCCCGCCGTGCATTTTCAAGGCGCGCACGGTGGCCACCAATACCACCGCATCCGGCGTTAACCCGGCACTGCGGCATTTGATATTGAAAAATTTCTCCGCCCCCAGGTCGGCGCCGAAACCGGCTTCGGTCACCACATAATCGGCTAACTTCAGAGCCGCGCGCGTGGCGATTACCGAATTGCAACCGTGCGCGATATTGGCGAACGGACCGCCGTGAATGAACGCCGGATTGTGTTCCAAGGTCTGCACTAAGTTCGGCGCCAACGCATCTTTGAGCAACACCGTCATGGGTCCGGGCGCCGACACCGCCGCCGCGCGCACCGGCTTGCGGTCGTGGGTATAGCCAAGCACGATGCGACTCAGGCGCTGCTGCAAATCTTTCGCATTCTTCGCCAAGCAAAAAATCGCCATTACTTCGGAAGCCACCGTAATATCAAACCCGTCTTCGCGCGGGTAGCCGTTGGTTACGCCGCCCAACGAACTGGTGATTTGCCGCAACGCGCGGTCATTCATATCCACCACCCGCCGCCACACCACGCGGCGCGTGTCAAAACCCGCTTGGTTGCCCCAATAAATATGGTTGTCAAGCAACGCCGACAGCAAATTATGCGCCGAGGTGATGGCGTGAAAATCCCCGGTGAAATGCAGATTGATATCTTCCATCGGCACCACTTGCGCATAGCCGCCGCCGGCGGCGCCCCCTTTCATGCCGAAGCAGGGACCTAAGGAAGGCTCGCGCAAACACACCAAAGATTTTTTGCCGATTTGATTCAAGCCATCGGTCAGCCCTACGGAAGTGGTGGTCTTGCCCTCGCCGGCGGGGGTCGGGGTGATTGCAGTGACTAAAATCAGTTTGCCGTCGGGGCGTTGCTGAATTGAATCAATGAAATCCAAACTGACTTTTGCCTTAGTGTTACCAAAAGGCGCTAAAGCCTCAGCGGGGATGTTAAGTTTGGCGGCAATCTCCGAAATGGGTTTGAGTTGCGCCTGCTGCGCGATTTCTATGTCTGACATGAAGTTGGTTGTGGGTTGAATATCTGTGAATGATTATGGAGCGGGGAAATTTTTTTTAATGAAAATTTAATTTTGTTTAAGTGTTATTTAACAACGGCGAATTTGCCGCCGGTTGTACGAAGTTGGTGTTTGCACAATTTCCGTTTCTTGCCGGTCTGTTTCTTGCTTG
>JAHRAW010000151.1 GCA_020027415.1 Gammaproteobacteria bacterium | reverse complement strand
TCTTTTTTCCTTATTTGCTGGATGAAGAACAACAAGTGGCGCGCGCTTATGCGGCGGTTTGCACCCCGGATTTTTTCGGCTTCAATCGCGACTGCAAATTGCAATATCGCGGGCGGTTGGACGACGCCAAAATGGACTCCCCGGCCAAGCGCAACGCCGAACTGCTTGACGCCATGCGCGGCCTCGCCGAAACCGGACAAGGTCCGACTCAACAAACCGCCAGCATGGGCTGTTCTATCAAATGGCGCTGAGGGCGTAACAATGAGGCGAGGCGGTCGGCAGTTGGTGAGTGGCAACTGGCAACCAACACTCGCCGGGCGTTCAATTAATATTCAGCGGCGGGAATCCATACTTCATCTTGCAGTTCGGTTTGTTGCAGATTCTCGCCGCTACCGGCGCGATCCACCACCATAAACCGCCGCGTCTTGCCGAGCACAATCTGAAAGTGATGCCAAGTGTTGCGATAAAAATTGATCCCTTGTCGGCCATTGGTAATGAATAACGATAACGCCGTTGCGGTCATGGGCACCCCATCCGTCGCCGTCGCCACCAGCACCAGAAACGGCAGATCATCCAGCGGCAAAAATGCTTGACTGCTGAGCGGATGGCGTTCCATCACCCGCACCCGATGCGGCAACGGCAGCGGTTTGGTTTGGAACAAACTTACAATCGGTCGGGCCGTTCCGCCCGCGCCTTGCGCGCTGATATCTATGGTAAATAAATCGTGGAAGCGCTCGGTCAAGCCGTCGTTGATCACCATCCGCTGCGCGTAGTCCAGCCCGCCTTGCAGGTCAATCACTTCGCCGAAAGTGGAGAACGCGGTGGCGGTCAATGGTTGGGCGATTAGTTCAGTCATGCTTCGCTTGTGCGATGAAAATGCTTGTGAGGGGAGTGTAGCCAACTTGGGCGGCGGTCAAGGGGGTTTAGATGAACTGCGCCCTCGTGTTTTTAGCGTGAATTTATTGTTTTGGGATTTCCTGCTTTCCTAAGGAGATTCTCGCTTAAAAGATCGCGGGCATGACGAGCAGGGGCTCGGGAATGACGAGTTATCGCCACGCGGGACTGATATTGTTGGTTTGGTCGCGCTACCGAATCGCGCCGAATAAACGCAACCGACTGATGCCGCCATCGGGATAAATGTTGAGCCGCACATGCGTCACCGCCCCGAGCGGAGCGATTTGTTGCTCAAACTGATGTATGCGGTCGGATTCTAATTTCATCTGCGGCAACAATTGCTCCCAAGTTTCGCTCTGCTGCGGCAAATCTTGCGGCGCGGTTTCCGCTAACTTGGCGGCTTGCAGGCTGCAACAATCCGGGTAGTTGCCCTTGAAATGCGCGGTATCCACTTCAATTTTTTTAATCACGCCGAGATGCGCCAAGGCGATGATGGCCCAATCGTAGCCCGGCTCCCGTCGCCGTCTGGTTTCCCAGCCATCCCCCATATTGACCGCGCGTCCCGGGCTGAGCAGGTTGTGAATGGAACCGAAATGCTGGTCGTTGCAACAAAGCGCGACCGCGCCATTCAAGGTCGCCGATAAATCCACCCGCTGCTCGTCCGCAAGCGCATCCCAATCCACTTTCGGTTCGGCGTATACGCGCAACCGCGCAATGCCGCCATCAGGGAATATATTGAGGCGAACATGCGTATAAACTTGCGCATCGTTAATCGCAAACTGAGCTTGGCGGTCGCCGCGCAAATCGGTTTTCGCCAACACTTGCCGCCACTGCATGCTTGGCGGCGGTTCGTCGTCGGCACAGTGGCACGCCTCCACCGAAGCCGCCGGCGGGTAGTTGCCGGTGAAGTGCGTGGTGTCAATTTCAAGGCCGTGGATTACGCCGGCTTTAGCCAGTTTAACTACGCACCAGTCATACCCGGCGACGCGCTTGCGGCGCGTTTCCCAGCCGTCCATCCATTTACCATGCGCATCGTATTTCCCGTCCACGAATTGCGGCGGTTGGTCGTTCAGCATGCGTTGCATCGGCGCAAAAAACTCATCGCTACTGCGCACCGCAACCGCGCCGAGTTTCGCCGACGCAAGATTAATCCAATGCTTGCAAAATTCATTGGTTGGCGATTCGTTCATGAGCGATTCTCCGATGGGAAATGCGCAATCCAGTGCTTGGCGATATCCATGCGGCGCGCCACCCATACCTGCGGATGGGCAAGCACATAATCCAAAAAACGAGTTAACGCGGCGGCGCGACCGGGGCGACCGACCAAGCGACAGTGCAACCCCACCGACATCATCTTGGGCTGCGCTTCGCCTTCTTTATACAGCGTGTCAAACGCGTCCTTCAAGTAGTTAAAAAACTGCTTGCCGCTGTTGAAACCCTGCGCGCTGGCAAAACGCATGTCATTCGCATCCAAAGTGTAGGGCACCATCAGCAACGGCTTGGCGTATTGATACTCCCAATACGGCAAATCATCGGCGTAACTATCCGCGCTATACAGGAAGCCGCCGTGCTCAGCGGTGAGGCGGTGGGTGTTGGGGCTGGTGCGACCGAGATAAAAACCAAGCGGCGGCGCGCCGGTGAGGCTACGTTGAATTTCAATCGCTTGTTGCAGATGCTCCCGTTCCAGTGGCTCGGGGATAAATTGATAGTCAAGCCAGCGATATCCATGGCTGGCGATTTCCCACTCGGCTTTGAGCATGGCGTCCACCGCTTGGCGATTCCGTTGCAACGCCATAGCCACCGCGAAAACCGTCACCGGAATTTCGCGTTCGGTGAACAGCCGATGCAATCTCCAGAAGCCGGCTCTGGAACCGTATTCGTACATTGATTCCATGTTGAAATGGCGCACCTTTGGATATGGCTGCGCGCCGACAATCTCGGATAAGAACGCCTCCGAAGCGGGGTCGCCATGCAGGATGTTGTTTTCGCCGCCTTCTTCGTAGTTGATGACGAACTGCACGGCAACGCGCGCGCGGTGCGGCCAGTTCGCCGCCGGCGGATGCGCCGCATAGCCGACCATATCTCGCGGATAACTTGTCATTGCGCGTTCCCTCATTTTTGAATCGTAAGCGCTTGATACCACGCCGCGATGACGGATCTTTCGGCGTCGCTCATGCCGGTTAGGTTGCCGATGGGCATAGTTTTATGCACTACCGTAGCGGTGAAAATTCGGCTTGCATGCTGCGCAATGGAAGCCCTGGTTTCAAGCGTTAATCCGCCCGGCGGCGCGGTAAAACCGAACTCGGTTGGCGCGGCGGCGTGGCAACCGACGCAACGCTGTTGAATAATCTGCGCGATGCGGGCGAGGTCGGGCGGCGGCGTTGCCGCATTTTCCGCGGCGATTTGTGGTTGCGGGGGCGGCTGCGGGCGTGGCGCGCTCAGCCATGCCAGCCCAACCATTAGCAACAACGCCAGCGGCAACAGGGCAAGCGCGGTCGGCGACCGCTGCTTGCGAACATTGAAATAATGGCGCACCAACCAACCGACTACGGCAAGCCCCGCCAAAATCGCCCAGTTCCACGCATGACTATATGCGCCGGGAAAATGGCTACTGAGCATGATGAACAACACCGGCAAAGTCAGGTAGTTGTTGTGACGCGACCTGAGCAAGCCATTGGCGCCGTGCTGTACATCAATCTGGCGTTGTTCGGCCACCGCCGCGACCATTTCCTTTTGCGCCGGGATGATGACGAAAAACACATTGCCGACCATCATGGTGCCGAGTGCCGCGCCGACATGGATATAAGCGGCGCGCCCGCTGAAAACTTGGCACAGCAACCAAGTTAATAGCACCAGCGCAACGAACACACAAGCGGCGAGCCACCCCGGCGCGCGTTGCAAGCGCGAACGGCACAAGCCGTCATAGACAAACCACGCGCCGATGACCGCCGCGATGGCGAACACGATGGCGATGGACGGGTTGCGCTGAAACAGCGCGCGCACCGCCGCTATGGTGAATTCATTGTGCGCCGCTTGCGTTTCCGGCGGCGTCAACAAAAACGCCTGCGCATTGAAATAATACACCACCGCCAGCAGGCAAAACCCGCTCAGCCAAGTGGCATACGCTTCCCACTTAAACCAATGCAACTCCGACGGCAATTCGCGCGGCGCGGTTTTATATTTTTTCAGGTGATAGAAACCGCCGCCATGAATCGCCCACAAATCACCCGCAATGCCCGACTCCTGCGGCGCGTTGCGTT
>JAHRAW010000118.1 GCA_020027415.1 Gammaproteobacteria bacterium | reverse complement strand
AGGCCGAATCGCTCCCGCTTTTTTATCCATCGCATTCGTCACTTCCGCGCATGCGCAGCCGCCCAACGCCGTCAAGTTACTCTGAGAAAATTTTATCCCCTTGTTGATCAATTAAGTTTTTTGCTTTGCTGACGGCTAATGCGCGGGCTGATGTGGTATTCGTTATATTGCACCGCCGAGGCTTCCTTCGGCGGGCGCGGGTGAATTGTCAAGCGCCGCCATGCGATTATGCGCATACAGCGCGGCGACTTTGTACGCCTCGGCGAGAGTCGGATAGTTGAAGGCGTTCTCCAAAAAATAATCCAACGTGCCTTTGAGCGCCAGCACCGCTTGACCGATATGAATCAATTCAGTGGCGCCCTCGCCGACAATATGCACGCCGAGCAAGCGCCGGGTTTTGGTGGAAAAGATCGCTTTGACGACGCCCGACTCCAAACCCATGACCTTGCCGCGCGAGGTCTCTCGCAACGACGTGATGCCGACCTCATAAGGAATTTTGCGCGCGATCACTTCCTCTTCGGACATGCCCACGGTGGATAACTCCGGCACCGAGTAAACGCCATACGGGAAAAATTCCGGGGGTTTATGCACCGCCTCGCCCAAGGCATGCAACACCGCGCTGCGACCTTGTTCCAGCGAAGTGGAAGCCAGGCTGGGGAAACCGATGACATCGCCGGCCGCGTAAATATGCGGCACCGCGGTTTGAAAATTCTCATTGACCGACAACCGTCCGCGATGGTCGCTTTGTAGCCCGATTTTGGCAAGCCCCAAGTGTTCGGTGGCGCCCACTCGCCCGGCTGCAAACAGCACCATATCGGACGCGAACGCGCGCCCGCTCTCCAGCCGCACCACGCACGAGTCGTTTTTTCTGGTTTCTATTTTTTCCACTTTCTGCCCAAACTGCAGGCGCACCCCCGCATCCACAATGTCATGCCGAAAATGCATCACAATTTCTTTGTCAATAAAATCCAACATGGTCTCGCGCGGCTCAACCAACGTGACATTGATGTCTAAGGTTTTGAAAATGGTGGCGTATTCCACGCCCACTACGCCGGCGCCGATGACCGTAATGGAGCGCGGCAAGCGGCGCATACGAGTCACTTCGTCGCTGTCAATGACGCTACTACCGTTAAATGGAACATAGTCCGGGCGATAGGTGCGGGTGCCGACCGTGATGATAAATTTGTCCGCGCCGAGAACCAACACCTCGCCGTCCGCGGTGTCCACTTCAATCGCTTGCTGGCTGATGAAACGACCTTGACCGCAAATAATTTCGACGCCGTTGCGGCGCAGTTGATCCTCAAGAATATCCACCTCCCGCTTCAAGGTTATGCGCAACCGTTGCATCAAATCCTGCGCGGTGATGTCTTGCTTGACTCGGTATGAGCGCCCATAAAAACCGCGTTCGCGCCAACCGGTTAGGTTCAGCACAGTCTCGCGCATGGTTTTGCTGGGAATGGTGCCGGTATGCACGCACACCCCGCCAATCTCGGACCTGCTGTCCACCACCGCGACTTTGCGCCCTAATTTTGCGGCTTGGATGGCGGCGGTTTTGCCCGCCGGCCCGCTGCCGATGATGATCACCTGGTATTTTTGCATGGGGTTGGCGGCTTGCTTTGCGGACGGCTCAGTGGCGGTGGTGGCGTGGCGGTGGTGGCTTCGGGGTTCGGGTTTCGTTGCGGTTCGCGTTTTGGTTGCGCGCAAATGGACTCTTGCCCGCCGCTCAACTACACTTGCCTATACTTGCGCTGGCGCGTATTCGCATTGTATTGCATTTTGCGGTGACTGCGCATGCGTTGTTGGTTTGAAATGCTTGCGTTTGAAGTGTTTTAGTTTGCAGTAAGCGCAATGGAGCGCGCGTCGCCGCCGCTGAGTTGCTTGAAAATAAAACCATCGCCACTCCCGCCCAAGCCTATGCCCAAACCAGAAATGGGTGCTCCCGACCGGCAAAAAATGCTGGACAAACTGCGCGCCAGCACCACCGGGCTGCGGGTGGAGTATCCGCTTGCCAGCGGCGAGACCGCGCGGCGAATCTACCTTGACAGCACCGCCAGCACCTTGCAACTGGGCATCGTCCGCGATGTGGTGGGTAAATACCTGCCGCATTACGCCAACACCCACAGCAACGCCCACTTCAACGCCAAACTCTCCTCTCATGAATTGGCTTGGGCGCATGCCATGGTGCTGGATTTCGTCGGCGCCAACGCGCAAACCCACGGCTGCTTCTTCGTCGGTAGCGGCACCACCGGCGGCATCAACCGAGTGGCGCGCACTTTGGCGCGGAAATGGAGCCACCGCGATGTGGTCATCACCACCATTATGGAACACCATTCCAACGACCTGCCGCATCGCAAGAATTTCGCCAAGGTGGTGCATGTTCCGGTCAAAGTCACCGCCAACGGCTTCGGCTGCGCGGATATCGGGCGCATCGAAAAAGCCCTGCGGGAATACCGCGAGCGCGTGAGTTATGTCGCGGTGACCGGCGTATCCAATGTCACCGGCATCATCAATCCGATTTACGACATCGCCGAATTGGCGCACCGCTACGGCGCTTTGTTGGTGGTGGATGCGGCGCAAATGGCGGCGCATGTGCCAATCAAAATGAGCAACCCGGAAAAGCCGGCGCGCGAGTTGGATATCCTGTGCCTCTCCGGGCATAAAATCTATGCGCCGTCCTCACCGGGCGTTGTGGTCACGCGGCTGGATTTATTTCGCGAGGTGGAGCCGGACGAAGTCGGCGGCGGTATGGTGGATGATGTCCACCTTGACCGCTATCTAACCACCGAAAAATTTCCCGACCGCGAAGAAGCCGGTACGCCCAACATCGTCGGCGCGATTGCGCTGGCAACGGTGTTATGCGCGCTTAAAAAAATCGGCATGCACTATATTGACGCGCAAGAGACTCGCCTCATCAACTACGCCATTTCCAAATTAACAACCATAAAGGATGTGGTCGTGTACGGCGAAACCGACCCCCGCAACTGCCAACGCGCCGGCGCCATATCCATCAACATTCGCGGTCTGCACCATGCGCTGACCGCCGCCATTCTCAACGATTACTTCAACATCGCCGTGCGCAACGCTTGTTTCTGCGCGCATCCTTATGTGCGCGAAATGATCGCCAACGACCTCGGCGAACAAATGGAAGGTTTGAGCAACCAAGAACTGGAAGCGCTGGCGGAATTGCATCGCGGCATGGTGCGCGCAAGTTTCGGTTTATACAACGACGCGCAAGATGTGGATGCGTTAGTCGGCGCGTTGCAACAAATCTGCGCGCGCAAAGAGTATTACCAATCGCAATACCACAAAACCGAAAGCGACGATGAATACATACACAACACTTTCCAGTTTGACAGTCGCCCAATTTTCTCGGCGCACAACGAAGTAACGCGCTGGTTTGAAGACGACTGACCGGTGCGAACCGAGTGCGCGAGGACGAAACCACGCCAAGCCGCGCTTCATCAAAAATCGTTGAGCAATAATTCGTGCTGAAATTTGCGCTGACATACAGCCATATTCACGGGCACTCCGTAGTCTTGAATGAAACTCTTAGCATATGA
>JAHRAW010000093.1 GCA_020027415.1 Gammaproteobacteria bacterium | reverse complement strand
GGTTACCAAAGCGGATAAGTCGGTGCAAGTTACCGAGTGCAGTATGCGCGATGTTTGGGAAATTGCCCGCCTGCAATCCAACGCAAAAGAACGGGTGGGGTGGCCCACGCAAAAACCGCTGGCGTTGCTGGAACGAATTATTTCCGCCTCGTCCAACCCCGGCGATTTAGTGTTGGATCCGTTTTGCGGTTGCGTCACCACTTGTATCGCCGCCGAAAGATTGGAGCGCAACTGGGTCGGCATTGATGTGGCGGAGGAAGCGTGGACGCAGATTAAAAACCGCCTGCAAAAAGAAGTGCCCGCGGATTTGTTTCGCGGCAAAGCGAATCTGACCGCCACCCCGCCGCAACGCGGCAAACAAGATGCGCGCCCGAAAAAATATGTATATGTGCTCAGCAATCCGGCGTACCCAGGCATCTACAAAGTCGGCGTGGCGACCAACGCCGAAGCGCGATTAGCCAGTTATCAAACCGCCGACCCAAAGCGACGTTACCAATTGGAATTCAAAATTTTGACGGCGGAATATAAAACCTTGGAGCCGCATATTCACCGCAAGTTTGACGGCGACCACGAATGGGTGCCCGGCAAGTTGGCGGAGATTATCGCAGCAATGAAAACCTACCAGCCACCAAAGAATGTGACCGCAACCAACCCTTAATCATCCGCCACCTAGCTCAACACCGCCAACACCACCGCCGCCGATGAACAACCAAGCCAACGCTCCGCGGGTTGAGTTGTTAGATGTCACCTTGCGCGATGGCGAGCAGACGCAGGGAGTTTCGTTTTCCCAAGCCGAGAAAGTCAGCATCGCCAAAGCATTGTTGCGCGCGCTTAAAGTGGATCGAATTGAAGTCGCCTCAGCCGGTGTTTCCAGCGGCGAGCGCGACGCGATCACCCGCATCAACGACTGGGCGGCAAGCGAAGGCTATTTGCCGCAAGTGGAAGTTCTCGGCTTTGTTGACCGCCGCCGCAGCGTGGATTGGATTCGCGACACCGGCGGCGCGGTGCTTAACCTGCTCACCAAGGGCAGCGAGAAACACTGCCGCACGCAGTTACGGATGACGCCACAGCAGCACCTGCTGGAAATTCGGCGCACCGCGGAGTATGCGGCTGAACATGGCTTGCGCGTCAATGTTTATTTGGAGGATTGGTCAAACGGGTATGCGGATAACCGCGCGTATGTGTATCGCATGATGGACGGCTTGCAAGCCTTGGCGGTTGACATTGGGCGTTATATGTTGCCGGACACCCTCGGCGTGCTGGCGCCCAATGAAGTGTATGAAAGTTTTTCCGACATGGCGCAACGCTTCCCGCAGTGCAAATTTGATTTTCACCCGCACAACGACTACGGGCTGGCGACCGCCAACAGCATGGCGGCGGTGGCGGCTGGAGTAACCGCCATCCATTGCACCATCAATTGTCTCGGCGAACGCGCCGGCAATGTTTCGTTGGCGGAAGTTTGCCTGACGTTGCGCGACAAAATGGGCGCGCGCTTGCGCATTGACGAGAGCGAGATTTACACCTTGAGTCAGATGGTGGAAAATTTTTCCGGCAAACGAGTGGCTGACAACGCGCCGATTGTCGGCGCCAATGTGTTCACCCAAACCGCCGGCATCCACGCCGACGGCGACCGCAAGGGCGGGCTGTATCAAACCAAGTTAAGCCCGCAGCGTTTCAATCGTTCGCGCTCCTATGCGTTGGGTAAAATGAGCGGCAAAGCGTCGCTGGAAAAAAATCTTGAGGCGTTAGGTGTCAGTTTATCGGCCGGCGACCGCGCCAAAGTTTTGCAACGCATCGTCAAGTTAGGCGATTCAAAAGCCATCATTACCTTGCAAGATCTGCCGTTCATCATCGCCGATATTTTGGAAAGCAAGGACGAACGCCACCTTGAATTGCTCAACTGCTCAATTACCAGCGGCTTGGAGTTGGAATCCGTGGTCAGCCTTCGGTTGCGGCTGTATGATAAAATCCACCACGCCACCGGTTCCGGCAACGGCGGCTTTGATGCGTTCATCGTCGCCATCCGAAAAATTCTTGAGGCAAAAAAGGGCGGGCGGAAAAAATTCGTTTTCCCCGAACTGCTGGATTACCAAGTGCGAATTCCCCAAGGCGGCACCGCCAGCGCGTTGGTGGAATGTTTTATCACTTGGCGGGAACCAGGGCGCAATGTGCGCACCCGCGGCGTCAACGCCAATCAAGTGTTCGCCGGCATTGAAGCGACCTTGCGCATGCTCAACATGAAACTGAACCAAGCGCATACCCTTGCCGCGCCACGGCGCGCCTGAACGCCGCCATGCCGAGCCTCAGCCGCCGGCCAAACCCAACCTCAAACCAATCGCCGCGTAGATGAAAATTTGGCAAATTAAATTAGCCACCGGGCTGCTGCTGTTGCCGCTGTGGATAGGCTCGGCAAGCCAGCGGTCGGCAAGCGCGCTTGCCGCCGAGCCGCCGCATCCGTTGTTGACCGCGGTTTGTCGCAACGATTACGCGGCGACCGCCGCGCAGTCTCCGCAGCGCTTGGATTTGTCCGCCATCGCGTGGGGCAAGCGCGGCTTTACCGCGCTGGATTTAGCCATGGCCAACGGTTATCGGGAGATTGCCGCGTTGTTGCGCTATTCGGGGGCGGCGGTTTCGTATCGCACCTTGAATGTGGTCTGTGATTTGCAGCAGGCGAAAACGATCTGCGCGCAAAATGAAAAATGGCGACACCACACCGCCTGTCGCGGCGTGGAAGAGCCAAGCCGCTGGCAGAAGAATTGCCGCCCGCCGGACCCGAATTGCAAACAAATTTTGCAGCCATGACGAGATGGCGGCCGACGCCAACAAGCCACCGACCTGCATGGGCTGCGCGGGCGCGCCGGCGGATGTGTTATCATGCTTTTTTCAAGCGAACCCCGCGCCGTAGCGTCGGCATAGCGCCAGCATGGCTCGTTTGCAAACCTCTTTCCAACCGCTGCTATTTTGAGAGATAAAACATGCCTACCTACCCGACCCTGACTGAAATGGGAATCAATAACCCGGGCGAGATTGAACGCTTTTCCCTCAACACCGTCAACAACACCGACATCCTTCGCATTGTCTACAAGCGAAAGAAAGGCTCGTTGTTGCCGGCAAGCAAACGTTTCCGCTTTGGGCGCGCCACCAAAACCATCATTACCGACAATTAACCCGATGTATCCCGATAATCCACGGGCGAAGGTACCTACTGCGTCGGTAAACCTGGACCAGAGGGAAGTACCGAACATACCCCCGCCATTCCACAG
>JAHRAW010000023.1 GCA_020027415.1 Gammaproteobacteria bacterium | reverse complement strand
GGCGGAAATTTACTTTCTACCCTTACAATTGTAGGCTTTGGTCTAATTGCAATTTTATTTCCTTCGGTGGAGGAAAAATCATGAACACAGCAGCCTGGGCGGCGGCCATTCCGGTGGTGATTTTATGCACGATTCTGGCGCTTGCTCGGCGCCATGAAGCCCGCAAAAAGCGGCGCGAAAAGGAGCAACAGGCGGATGGCAAAGCCGCAAACGACCATTCCCATGCTTAGTGATTCACCCATTTATTGATCCATAACCCATCCCCACCCCCATCCCTGAGAAAATCCTATGACCATCAAAATTGGCGACCGCATGCCGAATGTGAAAATCGCCCACATGACCGCCGACGGTCCGGCTGAATTATCCACCGATGAAATTTTCGCCGCCAAAAAAGTATTGCTGTTCGCGTTGCCGGGCGCGTATACGCCGACCTGCTCGGCGGCGCATTTGCCCGGCTATGTAGTGCATCACGACGCGCTCAAAGCAAAAGGGATTGACACCATTGCCTGCCTGTCGGTCAACGATGCGTTTGTGATGGCGGCGTGGGGGCAGGCGCAAAATGTTGGCGCTCATATTCTAATGTTAGCCGACGGCAGCGGCGCCTTCACCGCCGCGGTCGGGCTGGAACTGGATTTGACTGCAACCAACATGGGCGTGCGCTCGCAACGCTACGCCATGTTGGTTGCGGACGGCGTGGTTACCCATCTCAATGTTGAGCAAGGCGGCGCGTTTAAGGTCAGCGATGCGGAGACCATGTTAGGCTTGCTGTAAAGCAAAGGTGTTACGGTAGGCGGTAGGCGGCGGGCAGAAGTGGTTTGCGATGCCGGATGCGCATGCTAAATTGGCAAAAATCATTCGCCTACCCGCGCCGAGGTATGTTAAAATTCTCGCGTGTCCACAGACACATCCAACGTTTGCAACGCTTCATAGGGGGATATCACCATGAACTTAAACGCTTCAAAAACCGAGCAAAATTTGAAAGATGCTTTTGCCGGGGAATCACAAGCCAATCGCCGTTACCTGTACTTTGCCGCCAAAGCCGATATTGAAGGGCATAACGATGTCGCGGCGGTGTTTCGTTCCACCGCCGAAGGGGAAACCGGGCATGCCCATGGGCATCTGGAATACCTTGAGGAAGTAGGCGACCCAGCCACCGGGCTGCCAATCGGCGCCACCACCGACAACCTCAAAGCGGCGATCGCCGGCGAAACCCACGAATACACCGACATGTATCCGGGTATGGCGAAGACCGCCCGAGAGGAAGGATTTGATGAAATCGCCGACTGGTTTGAGACCTTAGGCAAAGCCGAACGCTCGCACGCCAACCGCTTTCAGAAGGCGTTGGACGAGTTGTAGTTTCGCCGACACCATCACTGGGGTTCGCCCCAGTGATGCGGTCGCCAATCCCATCCCCACCAGTGCCTCCCACTCAGTACGGCGAAGGCGGCTTACAAGCCCCTACGCGTCATTCGGTTGACTGGAAAAATCCGCAGTTTTACGACGAGCCGGCTCTGCTACAAGAACTGGAGCGGGTGTTTGAGCTTTGCCATGGCTGTCGCCGTTGCGTCAGTTTGTGCGCTGCTTTCCCGACCTTGTTTGATTTGGTGGATGCTTCCACAACCTTGGAAGTGGACGGGGTTGATAAACAAGACTACGGCAAGGTTGTGGAGCAGTGTTATCTGTGCGATTTGTGCTATCAAACCAAATGCCCGTATATCCCGCCGCATGAGTGGAATATAGATTTTCCGCACTTGATGCTCAGGGCAAAAGCGGTCCAGTTCCGCAAAGGCGGGGCGAGCGTCGGCGAAAAAATCATGTCCTCAACCGATGCGGTCGGCAAACTCGCCGCGATTCCCATCGTGGTCAACGCAGTCAATGCCGCCAACCGCGCAAAGCCGTGGCGTAAGTTGCTTGAGCGGGCGGTGGGCGTGCATCCGCAAGCCGATTTGCCGCGCTATCACCGCGACACCTTACGTCGTCGGTGGGCGAATCGGTTGCCGGCGCATGCCGAGCCCACCGAGCCTAAGCCAGCTGAGTCCACTAAGCCCACTCAGCCCGCGCCAACCTTCCACTCGCCCGCGCCAGAGGACGGCAAGGCGGCAATTTTTGCCACCTGTTTCGGCAACTATAACGAACCTGACCTCGGCGAAGACCTAATCAAAGTGCTGGCGCATAACCGTATCCAAGTACGGTTGGTGGCGCAGGAACGTTGCTGCGGCATGCCGAAACTGGAACTGGGCGATTTGCCGGCGGTGGAAAAAGCCAAGCAAGCGAATATTCCGGCGTTGGCGGAGCTGGTCAAGCAAGGTTGGGCGATTATTGCCCCGGTGCCTTCCTGCGTGCTGATGTTGCGGCAAGAGTTGCCGTTGCTATTTTCGCACGATGAAGCAGTGCAGCAAGTCGCCAAAGCCGTGTTTGACCCGTTTGAATACTTGATGCGCCGCCACCGCGCCGGGTTGCTGAACACCGCCTTCAAAAAATCCTTGGGCAAGGTGGCGTATCATGTCGCCTGCCACCAGCGGGTGCAGAAAATCGGCTTGCAAACCAAGCACTGCCTGCAACTTGCGCCGAATACCGAAGTTGTGGCGATTGAACGCTGCTCCGGACACAATGGAACCTACGGCATAAAGAGCAAATTTTATGAAAAGGCGCGTAAAATCGCGCGCCCGGTGGTGCACAAAGTCAAGCAAGCGAACGCCGACCATTACGGCAGCGACTGCCCGATGGCGGGGCGTTTTATTGAGCATGGCATGGCCGACGACAGCAAAACCGAACATCCCATTTCCCTGTTGCGAATCGCGTATGGGATTTAGGCATGCGCGCCGCCATGAACCAACTTTTAATCCCCGCCGTGGCGGCGGTTTTAATCTTTGCCGCGAAATAAAACGACATCTGCCCGGTGCAGAAAAAATAGTCATATCCACCGCCGAATTAGCACAACCACTGAAATGAAAAAACTAACCAAAGCCGAGTTACTGAGTCTGGAAGCCTACGCTGAACAGCGCAACGCCTATCGCGCCGAGGTGATGGCGCATAAAAAGAATCGGCGGGTGGCGTTGGGGCCGAATGCGACCTTATATTTTGAGGATCGCATTACCATGCAATATCAGGTGCAGGAAATCCTGCGCATTGAGAAAATCTTTACCGCCGATGAAATTGCCGAAGAACTGGCGGCGTATAATCCGTTGATTCCGGATGGCGGCAACTGGAAGGCGACTTTCATGCTTGAATTCGGCGACGAGGCGGAACGCCGTACCGCGTTGGCGCAGTTAATCGGCGTGGAGCGTCGCATCTGGGTGCAAGTGGGCGCGCACGACAAAGTGACGCCGATTGCCAACGAAGATTTGGTCAGAGAAACCGCGGACAAAACCTCAGCGGTGCATTTTCTGCGCTTTGAACTGGACGCGGCGATGATTGCGTCGGCAAAAGGCGGCGCGGAAATTCAAATGGGCGTGCAACATCCCCAATATACGCACGCCACCGGCGCCTTGCCCGCGCGCCTTGCCCAGTCGTTGGTGAGCGATTTGGATACGGTTCATTAAGCAAACCACAAGCGGCGTCGCTTCCGCCCCGGACAACGCCGGCAATCGTCGCCGCGCCGACTCGGTTTAGCGGAGCAAGCGATTCATTGACGCGCGCGCAACCGATGGAGCATTCACAATTTGAGGCCTGCGGCTAACTCTTCTTCGGCTTCGCCACTCAAAGTCGCGGTGGTCGGCGTCGGCTACCTTGGCAGCATCCACGCCAAAATTTATCACGGCATGGCTGAGGCGGAACTGGTCGCGGTGGTGGACAGCAACGCCGAAACCGCCGCCGCGGTCGCCGAACAATGCGCTTGCGATGCGCTCCATTCAGTCGCGCAGTTGCGCGGTCGGGTGGAGGCGGTGAGCATCGCCGTGCCGACCAGTTTGCATCTGCCGGTGGCAAGCGAAGTTTTGCAAAACGGCATGCATGCCATGTTGGAAAAACCGCTGGCGCCGAGCGTTGCGGAAAGCCAAGCCATCGTCCAACTTGCCGCCAAGCACCGCGTCATTCTACAAGTTGGACACCTCGAACGTTTTAACCCCGGGGTCATCAAATTAGCCGAACTGACCCATGACCCGCGCTTCATTGAAGTGCATCGGCTCGGCACTTTTGTCGAGCGCGCCACCGATGTGGATGTGGTCGCCGACTTGATGATCCACGACATTGATATTGTGCTGTCGCTGGTGTCGGCAAAAATTAAAAGTATCGCCGCCACCGGCGCGCGCGTAGTCACCGGGCATGTGGACATCGCCAATGTGCGCCTTGAATTTGACAATGGCGCGGTCGCCAATGTGGTCGCCAGCCGCGTGTCGCGCAAACCATTTCGCCGCATCCGCGTGTTTTGCACCGACGCATACTTGGGGTTGAATTTTATTGACCAGCAACTGGATCATGTGTTTCCGGCGAAAGCCAAAGACGGCTCCGGTTTTCCGCGTCTGATTGAGCAGCGCGTCGACGTTAAGCCGCAGTTGCCATTAAACGCGGAACTGGCGCACTTTATCCAATGCGTGCGCCGACAAGATACGCCGCTGGTATCCGGCGAAGACGGGCTGCGCGCCGTGCAAGTGGCGCAACAAGTGCGGCAAAAAATTGCCGAAGCGATGAAATTGAAGCCGTAAATTGCAAGTTGGTCTTTAATTTCTAATTGCCAATTGCGAATTGACAGAGGTAACCACATGACCATTGAATTATTCAGAGAAGACGGCTACCTACAAAGTTGCGAAGCGCGCGTGCTCTCCCTTCACGGCAACGGCGTATGCGTTGACCAAAGCGTTTTTTATCCGACCGGCGGCGGTCAGCCCGGCGACAGCGGACAACTGACGCGCGCGGATGGAGCGGTGGCGATGATTGTTGACGCCTATAAAGAAAAACCGAGCGGCGCGCACTTGCACATCGTCGCCGAGGGCGAAGCCCTGCCGCAAGTTGGCGAAGCGGTTCGCCTAACCATTGACTGGCAACGCCGCCACCGCTTGATGCGAATGCATAGTTGCATGCATATGCTGTGCGCCGCGATATCGGCGCCGGTAACCGGCGGTGCCATCCGCGACGGTAGCGGACGGCTGGATTTCAACTTGCCCGAGCCGCCCGACAAAGCGCAACTGGAAGCCACCTTGAATGGCTTGATTGAACAAAATCATCCGATGCGCCTGCGTTGGATTGGCGATGAAGAAATGCAGCAACGCCCGGAATTGGTGCGCACCATGTCGGTGCAGCCGCCGACCGGCGGCGGGCGCGTACGGTTGGTGGAGTTTCAAGGCGCGGATTTACAACCATGCGGCGGCACCCATGTCGCCGCCAGCGGTGAAATCGGCGCGGTGCGCGTGCGCAGCATTCAGAACAAGGGCAAACAAAATCGCCGTATCACAATTGAATTCGCGGAGTAGATATTGGTTTTATGCGTTGCTTTTTTGCTTGCCGCCAAATCGACCGCGACTGCGACTGCGCCCGCTACGGGATTAATTAATTCGGCATCGCGCGCCGTTCCAGTTCGGCTAACTGCCGGCGCGTATTGACATTGGTGAACATAGCTGGTTGCTGCGAGAAATCCACCGTGGCAAAAGCATGCTGTTGATACCATCGCTCTATTTTTCGCTCGCCGCCGCGTAGAAAATCCGCCAGACTGGCGGCAAGTTGGCGATGCAGCAAAGCATACACCGGCTGCAAGCGCGCGCCATCATGCGCCACCGCGAGTTGCACATTTTCGCTTTGCGCCGCGGCGCTCATTTTATGCGCGTAATCGTCCGCCACAAACGGTCCATCGCACGGCACGGTTAACAACCACGCATGCGTTGCCGCGCACAACGCGGCTTGCATGCCCGCCAGCGGACCTTGGTAATCGTGCTGTGCATCGGCGACCACTGGATAGCCCAGTTGTCGGTATTGGCGCAAGTTGCGATTGGCGTTAATCATCACTTCCGCCACCTGCGGCTGCAAGGCGCTGCCAACCCGCGCCGCCATCGGCTCTCCCAAGAATTGCACCAGCCCCTTGTCGGCGCCGCCCATGCGGGTCGCCCGCCCGCCGGCTAACACCACCGCGCTGACCTTCGGCATGCCGCTTGCCGCGCCGCTAAAGACTTGCCGGGAACTTTGCTTACTCATTTGTTACGGGGTTACGGCGTCCGAATCAATCGCCCTTGTTTGAGAGTCAGGCAAGTGTCCGCCAGTTCCGCAAAAATTTCATGGTGATGGCTGGCAATTAGCAACGCGGTGCGCGCTTGTTTCAGTTGTTTCAGCAATGCCACGGTGCGCGTTTGCGCGGCGCGATCCATGTTGGCAGTCGGCTCATCCAACAACCAGATTCGCGCCTGTCGCAACCGCGCGCGCGCCAACGACACCCGCTGCATCTGCCCGCTGGACAAGGTTTTCGCGCGCGCGTGGGCAAGGTCGTCCAGTTGCGCCCATGCTAACGCGCGCTGAATTTGCTCGGCGCGTTGCGCGGCGGGCAGGTTGCGCGGCAACGCCAATGCCAAATTGCGAACCACGCTGCCGTCAAATAAATACGGCTGCTGGTGCAGATACATCACTTGACGCTGCAGTTGCGGTCGGCATTGCCGCCACGGGCGCGGCGCGTTCGCCTTGCCGTTGTTTGCCGCACCCGCTGAATTCTTTGCGTTAAAAGCAACCCAGCACTGCGCCGGTTTTTCCATACCGCACAGAATCCGCAGCAAGGTGGTTTTACCGCTGCCGTTTTCGCCGCATAACAAAGTCACCGCGCCGCTTTTGAGCGACAGCGACAAGTCATTGAGCAAATGCCGCCGCTGAAAAAACTTATGCAGTCGGCTAAACCGAATCTCTATCTCGGGTTGCATCCGCCGGCTCATGGCGCCGACCTCCCGCGTCCCTGAAAATACTGCAGCGCAAGATTGAGCAACAACGCCAAACCCAGCAGCACGATGCCCAACGCGATGCCCTGCGGGAAATTGCCCTTGCTGGTTTCTAAGGCAATGGCGGTGGGAATGTTGCGGGTGGCGTGCAGGATATTGCCGCCCACCATCATGGATGCGCCCACCTCGGCGATGATGCGCCCGAAGCCCGCCAACATCGCCGCCAACAACCCAAAGCGCACCTCGCCTAACACCATCACAAAGGCGCGCAGCGGGGAAATTCCAAGCATCCGCGCAGTCTCCCAAGCGCGGCGGTCGCCCGCCTGAAACGCCGCATGCCCCATGCACACCAAAATCGGCAACGCCAATATAATTTGCGCCAACATCATGGCCGGCTGCGAGAATAGCAAGCGCCAATCGCCCAAGGGACCATGCCGCGACAGCAGCAGATATACGGTCAGCCCGACCACCACCGCCGGCAAAGACAGCAAGGTATTGCATAGCGACAGCAGCAGCCGCCGCCCGGCAAATTCAAGGTGCGCCAATAGGAAGGCGGCGAGCAGAGCCGGCGGGGTAGCGATGGCAATTGCGCCGCCGGATACGCGAAACGAAATGCCGATAATCTCCCACAATTCGGCGTCCCCATGCAGTAGCAACGTGAGGGCTTGTGCGGTGGCTTCGCGCAACGACTGCATGGCGTGATTAGCGCGCCGCGGTCGGCGTGAAGAGTTGCGCCCCGTTGATGGTGTACGCGCCAATCACGCGTTGTCCGACGGGCGAGGTCAGCCACTCGCTCAGCGCCTCCGCGCCGGCGAAGTTGGTGTGATGGCGTTGCGGATTGACCGCCATCACGCTATATAGGTTGTGCATGGCTTCGCCGCCTTGATACAGCACTCGCAGCGAAGTGTTGGCTTGCAACGCCAGCCAAGTGCCGCGGTCAATCAGCAGATAGGCGCGCAGTTCATCGGCGATTTGCAAACTCTTGCCCATGCCTTGCCCGACTTCCAGCCGCCATTTTCCCCACGCGCGCACGCCCGCCAGGCGCCACAAGTTGAGTTCCTTTTTGTGCGTGCCGGAGTCATCGCCGCGCGAGACGAATAAAGCGGCATGCGCGCGCAGTCGTTGGAAGGCGTCGGTGACCGAGTTCGCTTGTCGCAACCCGGCCGGGTCGGCGGGCGGACCCACCACCACGAAATCGTTGCGCATCACCGCGCGGCGCGCCACGCCGTGACCAAGGCGGATAAAACGCTGCTCGCTGTGCGGGGCATGCACCAGCAACGCATCCACATCGCCGTTTTCCCCCAACCGCAAGGCTTTGCCGGTGCCGACCGACAGCACTTGGATGGAATAGCCGGTGTCGCGTTCAAACTGCGGCAACAGCATCTCCAACAAACCGGAGTTGTCGGTGCTGGTGGTGGTTGCCAAGCGCACGATTCGGTGCGCGTCATGCGCCCCCTCGGCGTTGCTTCCGCCGCCGCGCGTTGCCGTCAGAACCACCATCGCCAATAGCACCACCAGAATCACCGGCGCAACGGGCATGGCAAGCCGCGCGCTAATTTTTTCACGCGTGCCAAGTAGTTTAAGTCGTTTCATGTTGCAATCTCACTTTGCAATTTTATTCTGCAATTTCAATTTGCAAGTTTCTGGGTTCACAAATTTCGCATGCTACCACCAACCGAAGCGCGCGCCCGGCAGCCCGTTGCGGCATGCTAAAATACCCATTTTACCGCCACCGAAAGGACGCGCTCGGCAAGTTTTCAAATTCCGTTTTCGCGCCCCATTCAGCCCCATTTTTGCACTCCGCTGGGCATGCGGTGAACGCCCACTCTCTCCCACTCCCACGCCTCCGCGTACATGCCCATCACCGACCCATCCCGCATCCGCAACTTCGCCATCATCGCGCATGTGGACCATGGCAAATCCACCCTCGCCGACCGCTTCATCCAACATTGCGGCGGGCTTTCGGCGCGTGAAATGAAAGAGCAAGTGCTGGATTCTATGGAACTGGAACGCGAGCGCGGCATCACCATCAAGGCGCAGAGCGTGGCGCTCCGCTATCGCGCCCAAGACGGCGATGAATACCAGTTGAATTTAATTGACACCCCGGGGCATGTGGATTTTTCATACGAAGTCGCCCGTTCCTTGCAAGCGTGCGAAGGCGCGTTGTTGGTGGTGGATGCGACTCAAGGCGTGGAAGCGCAGACCGTGTCCAACTGCTACACCGCCGTAGACCTTGGGCTGACGGTCATCCCGGTGCTGAATAAAATAGATTTGCCAGCGGCGCAACCGCAGCATGTCATGCAAGAAATTGAAGAGGTCATCGGCATTGACGCGAGCAACGCGTTGGCGGTGAGCGCGAAAACCGGCCTCGGCGTGCCGGCGGTGTTGGAGCAAATCGTAACCCAGTTGCCGCCGCCGCGCGGGGATTTGACGCAGCCGTTGCGCGCGTTGGTGCTGGATTCGTGGTTTGACAACTATGTCGGCGTGGTGTCGTTAGTGCGGGTGGTGGATGGGTGCTTGCAAGCCGCCAAAAGCAAGATTCAAATGATGTCCACCGGCGCCGACTATCAAGTGGAGCAACTCGGCGTGTTCACCCCGAAAGCGATACCCGTGTCGCAGTTATCCGCCGGCGCGGTCGGCTTCATGGTGGCGGGCATGAAGCAAGTCAAAGCGGCGCGGGTCGGCGACACGGTGACCGCGCGCCTCAAGCCGGCGCAACAGCCGTTGCCCGGCTTCCGCGAGATTAAACCGACCGTGTTCGCCGGCTTATACCCGCTGCACAGCACCGACTTCACCGCCTTTCGCAACGCGCTGGACAAACTCAGCCTGAATGACTCCGCGCTGTTTTATGAGGCGGAAACCTCCGGCGCGTTGGGGTTTGGTTTTCGCTGCGGCTTTCTCGGCTTGTTGCACCTGGAAATCGTACGCGAACGGTTGCAACGCGAATACCGCCTTGACCTAATCGTAACCGCCCCCACGGTGGTTTATGAAGTGATTAAAAAAGACGGCGCCGCTTTGCGCTTGGAAAATCCGGCGGCATTGCCGCCGCCGGAGCAAATTGAAATGATTAAAGAGCCGCGCATCATGGCGCGAATCTTAGTGCCGCAAAATTTAGTCGGACCGGTGCTGTCGCTGTGCGTGGAAAAACGCGGCAGCCAGCGCAACCTGCATTATCATGGTCGGCAAGTGATGTTGGAGTTTGACATGCCGCTCAACGAAGTGGTGCTGGATTTCTTTGATAGACTGAAATCGGTCAGCCAAGGCTACGCGTCGTTGGATTATGATTTTATTGACAGCAAGCCGGCGCCCATCGTCAAGGTGGAGGTGCTGATCAACGGCGACAAGGTGGAGTCGCTCAGCGTGTTGCTGCATCGCGAGCAGAGTTTGTATCGCGCGCGCGAATTGGTCAAGCGCATGCAAACCTTGATCCCCCGACAGATGTTTGATGTGGCGATTCAAGCCGCCATCGGCGGTAAAATCATCGCCCGCGAAACGGTCAAAGCCCTGCGCAAGAATGTCACGGCAAAATGCTATGGCGGCGATATCACGCGCAAGCGCAAATTGTTGGAAAAGCAAAAAGCCGGCAAAAAACGCATGAAACAAATCGGCGCGGTGTCCATCCCCCAAGAAGCCTTTCTGGCGGTGTTGCGCACCGATTCCAAATGAAACTAAGCCCAACTGAAACTAATGGGCGCGGCTTGCATCCGCCGCGCGTTGCGGGTAATCTAATGACGCCAAGCAAGCCGAAACATCTTAGAGCCATTCGGTCACCGAAAAATTAATTTCATCAAAACAAAGCGGAGTAAGCAGTGGATTTTTCTTTAATTTTATTTTTATTCGTACTCCTCACCGGACTCATATCCGCCGGCTACTGGATGATATGCGAACGCGCCCGCCGCGCGTTGCGCGCTAACGAAGCGCGCGCCGCAAGCGGAGTCGTCGTCGGCAACGCCAACCGCGCGATGGCGCGCTTAACGCGCCCGCAACCCTTGTTGGTGGAATACGCGCGCGCGTTATTTCCGGTGGTGTTAATCGTATTTTTGTTGCGCTCTTTTTTGGTGGAGCCGTTTCGCATTCCGTCCGGTTCCATGCTGCCGAGTTTGCATATTGGCGATTTCATTCTGGTCAATAAATTTTCATATGGCCTTCGCCTGCCGCTACTGAACTACAAAATCATCCCGCTGAACGCCCCGCAACGCGGCGAGGTGATGGTGTTTCGCTATCCTCTCAACCCGAAGTTAAACTTCATCAAACGCGTAATCGGTTTGCCCGGCGATGTCATCGGCTATCGCAACAAACAACTGTTCATCAACGGTCAAGCGGTCGCGCGCGTGGATGACGGCGCGTTTTCGTTTCCGCAGTTAAAACTGCGCGGCGTCGCCGCCGACCAATACCGTGAAACCATCGGCGCTTCCACCCACGCCATCCTGCTTGACCAAAACTTAGCCGCGCGCGATATGGAAGTCACCGTGCCGCGCGGAAATTATTTTGTCATGGGCGACAACCGCGACCACAGCAACGACAGCCGATACTGGCGCTTCGTGCCGGAAGATCACCTGGTCGGCAAAGCCTTCTTCATCTGGTTCAGTTGGAACAGCGCCGGCGGTGGCGGCGTGCAATGGCATCGGCTTGGCACGCGCATTCAGTAATCCCGCGCCGCCCGACAACAGCGACAAGCGACTGAACCGGCAGCCGATGCGCCCGCAGTGAACGCCGAGTCACCAAACGCCGGCGCGCAAGGTCGCGCCGCCCTGCAAACGCGGTTGGGTCATCGCTTTCAAAATCAGGCGTTGCTGCGGCAAGCCCTGACTCATCGTAGCACTCATCGTAGCGCTCATCCCGGTTGCGGCGACAGCAACGAACGACTGGAATACCTCGGCGACAGCGTGCTTGGGTTGGTAATGGCGGAAGCCCTGTTTGCGCGTTTCCATGCCGCCACCGAAGGCGCGTTAACCACCATGCGCGCGCGCTTGGTATGCAACCAATCGTTAGCCGCGCAAGCGCGCCGCCTCAACCTGCAAGCCTGCCTATTGCTCGGCGACGGCGAAGCCAAACAAGCCGACCACCACGCGCACCGCGATTCCATATTGGCGGACGCGTTTGAAGCGATCATCGGCGCGCTTTATTTAGACAGCGATATGCCGACCGTGAAACAAGTGTTGCTGCAACACTTCGCCGAACCGCTGCAACAAAGTTCCCCGCACCAACACAAAGACGACAAAACCAGATTGCAAGAACACCTGCAAAAACAAGGCTTGCCGTTGCCGCGCTATGAAGTGGTCGCGCAACAAGGCAAACCGCACGCCCCCACCTTCACCGTGACTTGTCAAGTCAGCGAACTGCAAGCCTCTGCGCGCGCCAGCGGCGGCAGCCGCCGTAGCGCCGAACAAAAATCGGCGCGCAAAGTGTTAGCGTTGTTGCAGTCGCATGCCGAACCAACATGCCCGCATGACTGAGCCGCATCGGTTTGGCATGATCGCGCTCTGCGGCGCGCCCAATGTCGGCAAATCCACGCTGCTGAATCGCATCATCGGGCGCAAAATCTCCATCATGTCACCGCGCCCGCAAACCACGCGGCATCGCATTCTCGGCATCAAAACCCTGCCCGCCGCGCAACTGGTTTTTATGGACACCCCGGGCTTGCATCGCACGCTGCGCAAAGGTTTGAATCGCGCCATCCATCGCACCGCGCTCAACAGCATCGCGGACGCCGATTTAATCCTGTTTATGATTGACCATCGCGGCTGGACTGAGGAAACGCAAACCTTGTTTGCGCCGCTCGCCGCGCACCCCAAGCCGGTGATGTTGCTCATCAACAAGATGGACCGCCTCGCCGACCGCGCACAACTTCTGCCGTTAATGGAACGCGCCGCGCGCGCGCATGCGTTTGCCGAAATCATCCCGCTGTGCGCGCGCTCGCCGCGCAACTTGAATTCGTTGTTGCAAGTGTTGGTCGCTGCGTTGCCGCCGGGCGCGCCGGGCTTTCCGCCGGAGCAAACCACCGACCGCAGCCAACGCTTTTTTGCCGCCGAGTTGGTGCGCGAACAAACCTACCGCTTGCTCGGGCGCGAGTTGCCCTACGCCATCGCGGTGGAAGTGACCGAGTTTCGCCAGCGCGCGCCGCAGCAGTTGCACATCGCGGTGTTGATTTGGGTGGAAAAGAGCGGGCAGAAAGCCATCCTCATCGGGCGCGGCGGACGGCAACTAAAATTGATTGCGCAGCACGCGCGCAAGCAAATGGAACGCGCCTTTGCCATGCGCGTTTATTTAGAAGTGTGGGTTAAAGTACGCAAAGGCTGGGCCGACAACGCCGCCATGCTGCACGCGCTCGGCTACGCCGAAAGTTGATGCGCGCGCGCCGATGAAAGTCCAACAACAACCCGCCTATTTATTGCAGGCGCGCCCGTATTTGGAAACCAGCCTGCTAATAGACCTCTTCACCCAAGAGCATGGTCGGTTGATGTTGATCGCCAAAGGCGCGCGGCGCGGCAAAGCGCGCACGCGCGGCTTGTTGTCGCCGTTTAAGTTTTTATTGACCAGTTGGGCGGGCAAGGGGCAGTTGGCGACGCTCACTTCGGTGGAACAGGACGGGCATCGCGCCGACTTGAACGGCAAAAGTTTGGCGAGCGGCTACTACATGAACGAACTGCTGCTGCGCTTGTTGCATCGGCACGACGCTCACGAAAATTTATTCACCCAATATCGCCGCGCCGTTGACCACCTCAGCGCCGGGCAATCGCCGCGCTGGATTCTGCGCGTGTTTGAAAAGCAACTGTTGCATCACATCGGCTTCGGCGCGGTGTTAGTGCGCGATGCCGAAAGCGGCGAAGCCATCGCGCCGGCGCGCCAATATCGCTACATCGTGGAGAAGGGACCAGTTGCCGCCGCTGCTGATACCGCCGCCGCGCCGGCGCCAACCAATCCTCCGTCAGACGAATACGCGCTCACCTTGCGCGGCAGCACTTTATGCGCGCTGCACGCAGAACGCCTGCCGGCGGCCGGCGGTGCGCCTGAGAATGAGTTGGCGTTGCGCCAAGCAAAACGCCTCATGCGCATGCTCCTCAACCGCCAGTTGCAAGATCGCCGATTGCGTTCGCGCCGCGTAGCAATGGAAATGCACGCCTACCGCACGCACCACGCCGATTATTTCTCCACCGCCACCGCCCATGAGGGTTCGCCCGCTCGCGGGCAACCGCCGCCGTAATTGCCGTAGTTACCGCCGCCGCCGAGTTAGCCACGCCCGGCTCGGCGCGCGCTGATTCGCTTATGGTTTTTTGGGCAGATACAAATCCGTAATCACCCCGGCGAAGGCTTCGGCGGCAAGCCCCAAAGTCTCCGCCAAAGTCGGATGCGGGTGAATGGTCAGCCCGATATCCTCCGCTTCGGCGCCCATCTCAATTGCCAACGCCGCTTCGGCAATCAGGTCGCCGGCGTGCGCGCCGGTAACGCCGGCGCCGATAATCCGCTGCTGCTCGTCAAACAGAAGTTTGGTCACCCCTTGCGCCGCGCCTTGCGCCAACGCGCGCCCGCTCGCCACCCACGGAAAACTGCCTTTGCGATACGCCAGCCCCTGTCGCTTGGCTTCGTGTTCGGTGAGGCCGACCCACGCCACTTCCGGGTCGGTATACGCCACATTGGCAATTGCGCGCGCCGCAAATTCGCTGTTCATACCAGCCGCCACTTCCGCCGCCACCTTGCCTTGATGGGTCGCTTTATGCGCCAACATCGGCTGCCCGACTATATCGCCGATGGCGAAAATATGCGGCACATTGGTGCGTTGTTGGCGATCCACCCCAATAAACCCGCGCTGGTCAATCGCCAGCCCAGCCGCCTCGCCCTGCACGAGATGTCCGTTGGGCGCGCGCCCAACGCACACCAGCGCCTTGTCAAAAGTCATTTGTTTCGGCGCGTCGGCCCCGTCCAGAGTTACCCGAATGCCGCCCTTGCCGCCCTCGCCACTTCCGCCTTTCAGCGCCTCCAGCTTGCATACCCGCGTGTTCAGCCAGATATTTTCATACTGCTTAGCAATCCGCTGTTGTAGCGGGCGCAACAAATCCGCGTCCGCGCCCGCCAGCAGCGTATCCAGTTGCTCCACCACGCTGATACGGCTGCCCAACGCATGATAAACGCAGGCGAGTTCCAAGCCGATTACGCCGCCGCCGACCACCAACAAGCGCGGCGGAATATCATCCAGTCGCAGCGCATCGGTGGAGTTCATCACGCGCGCATCGGCATGCGGAAATTGCGCGATTTCAAGCGGCGAAGAACCCGCCGCCACCACCGCCTGTTTGAAGCGCACCTCAGTCACCCCGGCGTCCGCTTGCACCGCCAGACTATGCGGCGAAGTGAATTGCCCAACCCCATGCACCACCGCCACGTGGCGCTTTTTTGCCAGCCCGGCCAGCCCGCGCGTCAGTTGCTGTACGATGCCCGCCTGCCACCGCCGCGTTTGCGCCAACTCCACCTGCGGCGCGGCGAAGCGCACGCCGACCGCATCGGCTTGCGCGGCGGCGGTGATGACTTCGGCGACATGCAACAACGCTTTGGACGGAATGCAACCGACATTCAGGCACACCCCGCCCAAGTTCGGATACCGCTCAATTAACGCCGTTTTCAAGCCGAGATCGGCGGCGCGGAACGCCGCGTTATAGCCGCCCGGTCCGCCGCCCAAGACCGCTAAATCCACTTGCATCGGTTGTGCCATGCTCAAAATTCGCCGCGGCGGGATTTACAATTCCAATTCCAATTCCAAATTCAAATTCATAGCGCTAAGCGCCGCACATCGGCGAGTAACTGCGTGATGAAGGCGACCATGCGCGCCGCCTCGGCGCCGTCCACCACCCGATGGTCGTACGACAAATCCAGCGGCAACATCAAGCGCGGTTGGAAGGCTTTGCCGTCCCAGCAGGCGCGTATGCGCGCGCGGGTGACGCCTAAAATAGCCACTTGCGGCGCATTGACGATGGGCGTAAAGGCGTTGCCGCCGATGCCGCCTAAACTGGAAATGCTGAAACAGCCGCCCTGCAAATGCTGCGGTTGCAACTTGCCGCCGCGCGCCAATTGGCTCAGTTCGCCCATCTCTTTGGCGATGGCGAAGATGGTTTTTTGCGCCACCGCTTTCAGCACCGGCACCACCAACCCGTGCGGCGTATCCACCGCGATGCCGATGTTGTAATACTTTTTCAGCGTCAAGTGTTCGCCGTCCGCATGCAACGAAGCGTTGAAGTGGGGGAATTCCTGCAATGCGCGCGCCACGCTTTTGACCACAAACGCGAGCAAGGTGAGGCGCACGCCTTGTTGCGCGGCTTCGTCTTTCAGCGATTGGCGGAATTGTTCCAACTCGGTAATATCGACTTCGTCGTGGTGCGTAACATGCGGGATGCTCAGCCACGCGCGTTGCAAATGCGCGCCGGATATTTTTTTAATGCGCGCCAACGGCACTTTTTCCACCTCGCCAAACTGCGAAAAATCAATCTCCGGCATGGGCGGTAAATTCAAGTTGCCGCTCGGCCGCGGCGCCGCCGCGGTCAAGCGTTGTTTCACCCAATCCTTCACATCCTGTCGGGTAATGCGTCCGTTGCGTCCTTGCCCGTGGATTTGCGGCAGTTGCGCGCCCAACTGCCGCGCCAAGCGGCGCACCGCCGGGCTGGCATGGGGTAGCGGGGCGTTGGCCGGCGGGGAAACGGAATCGGGCGGGGTTGGCGCAGTTGGCGTGGGCGTTTCAGCTGGCGCGGCGGGCGCGGGCGTTTCATCCGATTCACTCGGCTTGCCGCCGTCTTTATCCTTGCTCTCGGCAATCGGCGGCGCGGTAGGAGTATCCGCCGCCGCGTCCGTTTTTGCCGCCGGCTCAGCCTCAGCCGCCGCGCTCACTTGCAACACAGCAATCGCGCTGCCTTGCGAAACTTTCTGTCCGACTTGCACCAATAATTTACCAATCACGCCCGCTTGCGGCGCGGGAATATCCATGGTCGCTTTGTCGCTCTCTAAGGTAAGCAGCGGATCCTCCGCCGCCACTCGTTGTCCGGCGGCGACCAACACCTCTATGACTTCAACTTCGTTGAAATCGCCAATATCCGGCACCTTAATTTCAATCGCAGAGGACATCGGCTCAGGCTGGCTTAAATCGGGCGGTGGTTTCAGGCGGGCGGAATCAGTTTCAAACAAACGCAATCAAACGGCAAAATCAAGCATCCGCCGGATTAACCGCATCCGCGTCAATGCCATACTTTTCAATGGCGGCGCGGCATTGTTGCGCCGACACCAGCCCTTGTTGCGCCAGCGCGAACAAGGTTTGCGCCACCACATGATAGCGGCTCACCTCAAAAAACTTGCGCAGTTGCGCGCGGGTGTCGCTGCGCCCGAAGCCGTCGGTGCCTAACACATAATACGGTTGCGGCACAAAGGCGCGAATCTGCTCCGCATATAGCCGAATATAATCACTCGCCGCCACCACCGGCGCATTTTCATCGGCGGCGGCGAGGCACTGCGCCACATAACTTTTGCGCGGCTTGGCGTGCGGGTGCAGGTAGTTATGGCGGTGCGCGGCGTTGCCGTCGCGCGCCAGTTCGTTGAAACTGGTGACGCTCCATATATCGGCATAAATCGCGTGATTCTCCGCCAACAAATCCGCGGCGGCTTCCACTTCGCGCAGAATCGCGCCGCCGCCCAAGAGTTGCACCTTGATTTCTTTCTTGCCCGGGTCCTTAGTTTTGCTGTTACTCGTACTCTTCGTCTTACTTTTCGCCGCGCCGGCGCTTGCACTGGTGCTGCGCAATAAATACATGCCGCGCACAATCCCCTCCGCCGCGCCCTTAGGCATCGGCGGATGCGGGTAGTTTTCATTCATCACCGTGATGTAGTAATACACCGCGTCGCGCCGCTGATACATGCGCTGCAAGCCGTGGTGGATAATCACCGCCAGTTCAAACCCATACGCCGGGTCATACGCCACGCAATTCGGCACCGTGCTGGCAAGCACCAAACTATGTCCGTCTTGGTGTTGCAAGCCTTCGCCCGCCAAAGTGGTGCGCCCGGCGGTGCCGCCGAGGATGAAGCCGCGCGCGCGGCTGTCGCCGGCCGCCCAGCACAAATCGCCGATGCGCTGAAAGCCGAACATGGAATACAGAATAAAAAACGGCACGATGCATAAATTGTGATTGCTGTATGCGGTCGCTGCCGCAATCCACGACGACATCGCCCCGGCCTCGCTGATGCCCTCCTGCAACACTTGTCCGGCTTGACTCTCGCGGTAGAACATCAACTGGTCGGCGTCTTCCGGCTCATATAATTGCCCCTTTGGCGAGTAAATGCCCAACTGCCGAAACATCCCCTCCATGCCGAAAGTGCGCGATTCATCGGGGATAATCGGGGTGATATATTTTTTCAATTGCGGTTCGCGCATCAACGCCGACAAGATGCGCACGAACGCCATAGTGGTGGAAATTTCGCGCGCGCCGCTGCCGTCCAGTTGCGCTTGAAACAACGTCAACTTGGGCAATTCAAACGGCAACTTGGCGGCGCGCATGCCGCGTCGCGCCGGCAAAAAGCCGCCCAACGCCTCGCGGCGCGCCAACAAATATTGGGTTTCGGCGGAATCCTTAAGCGGGCGGTAGAACGGCGTTTCAGCGACCTGCGCATCGGTCAGCGGAATATTAAAGCGATCGCGGAACGCCAACATCGCCTCTTCGCCCATTTTCTTCTGCTGGTGGGTGGTATTTTGTCCTTCGCCGGCTTCGCCCATGCCGTAGCCTTTCACCGTTTTTGCCAAAATCACCGTCGGCTGTCCGCGGTGCGCCGCCGCCGCCGCATAGGCGGCGTAGATTTTATGCGGGTCATGCCCGCCGCGGTTCAGCCGCCAGATATCCTCATCGGTCATATTGGAGACCATCTCCGCCAGTTGTGGATACTTGCCGAAAAACTTGGCGCGCACATACGCGCCGTCTTTGGCTTTGAAGGCTTGGTATTCGCCGTCCAGCGCCTCATCCATGCGTTGTTTCAGCAGCCCTTGGTGGTCGCGCATCAGCAGCGGATCCCAATACGACCCCCAAATCACCTTAATCACATTCCACCCGGCGCCGCGAAACTCGCCCTCTAATTCTTGGATGATTTTGCCGTTGCCGCGCACTGGTCCATCCAGCCGCTGCAGGTTGCAGTTAACCACGAAAATCAGGTTATCCAAATTCTCCCGCCCGCCCAACGATAGCGCGCCCAACGACTCCGGTTCGTCCATCTCGCCGTCGCCCAAAAACGCCCAGATTTTGCGCCCGCCGCCGTCCCCATCCTCGTCCGCCGCCAACAAACCGCGATGTTGCAAATACTTCATAAACCGCGCCTGATAAATCGCCATAATCGGTCCCAGCCCCATAGACACGGTGGGAAACTGCCAGAAATTCGGCATCAGCCATGGATGCGGATACGACGAAATGCCGTTGCCGTCCACTTCTTGGCGGAAATTAAGCAGATGCGACTCATCCAGCCGCCGTTCCAAATAAGCGCGCGCGTAAATACCGGGCGCCGAATGCCCCTGCACAAACAACATATCGCCGCCACCGCCGCCTTGTTGGTTGGCGGCGTTGGCGGCGCGCCAGAAATGATTAAAGCCGACATCATACAACGTGGCGGCCGACGCAAAACTGGCGATATGCCCGCCCAATTCACTGGATATGCGGTTGGCGCGCACCACCATTGCCAGCGCGTTCCAGCGAATCAGCGCGCGAATGCGCCGTTCCAACGCGTGGTCGCCGTCGCTGCGGGCTTCCAAATGCGGCGGAATAGTGTTGAGATAGGCGGTATGCGCGCGATAGGGAATATGCGCGCCGCCGCGCCGCGCATGGTCAATCAACTGCTCAATCAAAAAATGCGCCCGCGCCTCGCCATCGCGCTGCATCACCGCCGCCAATCCCGCCACCCACTCAGCGGTCTCCACCGCATCTATATCGGGCGGCGTTGGATTTGGGGTTGGGGTTGACATTTGGCTAAATTAGAAAGTGCGGAAACGGGCGGTTGCATAGCAAGCAAGGGTAGCACACCGAATCAGCAAGCGCAAACCGCGGCTGGATTCAAGTAAAATACTGCGGAATTGTGGGTATCAGCCGTGATACTAACCATGCTTAGGCGGGGCTTGCGTGAAAAATCGCTGCGGGCGATTTTTGGCTAATTTGATTTCTATACTCGCATTTTTTGGATTTATGGTAATATTGCGCTTTGTTTTTGTGTCCCACTCACCAACTAATAGAGAACTATGCCGAATATTTCCTACGTCTATGCTAGTTTGCGGCCGCGTTTGCAATTGCGTTGGCGCGCGCGGTTGCTTGGCATGCTGACCATTAGCGCGCTTATGCTTGGCGGCGGGCTGGTTGGCGAGCGAACTTTCGCGCAAACCCCGCCCGACGCCCCGACTGAGTTCACCGCCGTAATCGCCGATGCTCAGCAGTCCATTGCACTGCGTTGGCTGGCGCCGCTGAATGTGATGCCGACCGGCTACCGCTTGGATCGCGCCATTCGCGCGCGCGGCGCGGCGATTCCCGTCGATGCCGACTACGCCCAAATTGCCGGCGCAGGATCTTCCCTCATCGTGCCGCTGGCTGGCGCCGCGCTCACCTATACCGACAACATTCTCGGCGGCGTTGCCGGCGGCAGCGAATACTACTATCGCTTGCGCGCGTTCAACGCCAACGCCGCCGGCGCGGTCGCCAGCGTCAGCATCTTGCAAGAGGCGGCCGGCGTTACCGTCACCCCCACCCGTGTGACGGTGAATGAAGGCGAGAGCGGCAGTTATACGATAGTGTTGGACACGCCGCCGAACGCGGAGGTGATCGTCACCCCGACCAGCAACGACAACTCGGTGGTGCGCATATCGCCGCCGAGGCTAACTTTCACGCCGACCAATTGGAGTACGGCGCAGACGGTGAGGCTAAGCGCGCCGCTGGATGCCAACGGCACTGAAGACAGCGCGGTGATTACCAACAATTTGGCAACCACAGATACGGGTTATCAACAGGTGCCGGTGAGCACGGTGTTGTTGGTGGTGATGGATACGCAAGCCGGGGTTGGCGTTCCCGACGCGCCGCGCAACCTAACCGCCACCGTGCAACCCGGAGCCGGCGGCATGAACAGTTGTCAGGTGGCGTTGGCGTGGCAGGCGCCTGCAGCTACCGGCGGTTCGGCGTTCACCGGCTACGAGTTATTGCGCCACACGGAGTCGAGTTTTTTGCCGCTGAGCGAGCAAGTGACGGTGCCGGTGGCGGGCGCAGCCACCATTGCCACCGACCTCACCACCACTTGCGACACGCAGTATTTCTATCGCGTTTATGCGCGCACCGTAGCCGGCGTGAGCGGCGAGTTTTCGCAAGCCAGCGCGACCCCGTATGACAAAACGATGGTGCGCATCGGCCAACTTCCCGACCAAACCTTTTACCAACGCCATTCCATTGGCGAGTTGATTTTGCCGCTCGCCAGCGGCGGCAAGCCGCCGTATCGATATACCGTCGAGCCGTCATTGGCGAGCATGTTGCCGGGCTTGCGCTTTGTGGAAAATGTGCGCACCTTGCGCGGCACGCCCACCGCCGCTACCACTGCCGCCCCGGGCTATGTGGAACTGACCTACCGCGCCACCGATAGCGACGACAACTTTGGCATGCAAACCTTCCGCGTCACGGTGCAATCGCTGACCGGCACGGTGCCAGTGGCGGACGCCGGCGCCGATCAAACCGTTGCCGAAGGCAGCGGAGTGACGCTGAACGGCGGCGGTAGCACCGATGTGGAGGACGACGCTGCCAGTAGTGCGCTGAGGTACCAATGGACGCAAATTGGCTTGCCGATGGTGGTGAATCTGCGCGGCGCCGACACCGCCACGCCGACTTTCACCGCGCCCAACCTGAGCAGCGATGCCAATGTTGCGTTTGAGTTGCGCGTTACCGACTCGCACGACAATGTATCCCGCCCCGATGTGGTGTTCGTGCGCGTGACCGCCGTTGCCAGTCAGTTGCGGGTGGAGGTGCTCGGTCCGACAAACTCTGGAGGTGATTCGACCCCCGAGGTAGTGGACGGTGATATCGTTACCTTAGGAGTCAACGTACGCTCCGCCGAAACCATATTGCAGCCGCTGCGATATCGCTGGCGACAAACTGGCGGCGATCCGGTGGAAGTGTTCGGCGCCAACAGCCCGACTTTGCAGTTCATCGCTCCCGTAGCGCCCGGCGTTAACCCCCGCACGCCCAGCACAAGAGTCGTGGAAGAATACACATTTGAGGCGGTGGTTACCGAGCCTGGCGGACGCGAGGGCAGGGATACCATCACCATAACGGTGGTCGCCGGACGGGGTGGCAGCCCAGGCTATCCGAAGTTGCCGAGTCCGTTGACCCTGGTGGTGGGCGTGCCGTTTGAATTGAGAGTTCCCTTTTATACCTCACAGTCCGGCGAGACATTTGTGGCGGCGCTCGGCAACA